>JALWSL010000187.1:20369-26430 GCA_027080405.1 Planctomycetaceae bacterium | reverse complement strand
GCCGTAAAGAATTTACTGTTGATATCGGGCTTGGTGATGTTCCAGTTATTATTCACATGCGTTCGCAGCAGACCTCGCCCCTCAATCTGGTAATCCCAATCAAAGGCAACTTCTTTTTTCTGTTCATCGGTAAGCGAGTTGAACAGAACCTTGACTGTCGACTCCGGCACAGCCGTCGCTTTCCTTGCCGCTTCGCTGACATTGAACAAGGCCCCGGAACCAACTACCGCCAACCCCGATGCGGTCGTTCTTAGGAATTGCCTTCGATTGAAAGAAAAACATGACTCGTGATTCTGTTTCGACATCACACCTGCTCCTGAAAAACCGGGAAGGGGAACTCTTTTTTCGACCAACGCAAATCCGCCAACGCAATCCCACCAATGCGGTTCCGCTACGGATTCAACACCCTGTAGTTTGCAGAGTTTCGGCGAAAAAAGCGAGTCCAATCGATTTTATCGAACCGGTTTTCCAAACATCATTTTTCTGTACAGGGGACGAATCAACGCAATACCGTAACCGCTGACCAATCCGCTTACATGGGCAGCGTTGGCAATAGGCATCAAACCGAGCATAAAGAAGAACATGAAGCCGAGCAAAATGTAGACGGTCATCTGATCAATATAAATCCCGGATTCCGGTTCCCAATCCCGTTTTGCCCAGGCGAATCCAAACAGGGCATACAGAACGCCCGACATACCACCAAACATCGGCCCGTTCCAAAAATATTGCGTCAGATTCGAAATAATCGCCGTGCATAAAACCAGTAACAAAAATCGCCACGACCGCATACGCGGTTCCAGCAACAATCCGAACTGATACATCCAGTACATATTGAAAAGCAGATGCAACGGATCCATGTGCAGAAATATGGGAGTGACCAGTCGCCAGACTTCGCCGTTCCTGACATCCCGCAACTTCTCCCGACTCCAACCGACATAGCCCCCGCCAACATCGTGAACTTTCGCGATCGCCAACCGGGAGAAAATGCCATCGTTGGTTCCTTCCAATTGAAATTTCAATGTCACCACCGTGCTGGTTGCAATCAGCAGATAGGTGATCAACAGATCCGCACCGCTCGCCCCTTCCCATCGACTGCGGACATCGATTTGCTTCTTCATGGCCTGCTTGGCTTGCCTGAACTGCTCGGCTCGAACCTGCTCGGCCCTGGAGTGGGCCTCGGCGAATTGCGTCGCATCGGGGTTGTTTTGAAACTCCGCGAACGCTTCCCTCGCCTGTTCCAGTTTATCTTCATCGAGCACCCAGATGGCGAACTTGCCCTCGTCATCGTCCACCTGGCAGGAAATCTTTTCTGAAACAAGAAAGTCGCAAAAACGATCCGCAAGGAGTTTCGAATCAAGGGAACCAAGTCGTCTCATATCTCAGCCTGTTGTTTTACTGCGAGGGATAAATTACGATACCGCAAAAGTTGAATATTCACCTCTTATATCAAAGTCTGGCCACAATGAAAGTTCGCTGCACCGCGTTAAGCTCCGATGAAGGACCACATTTTGAACTGCTCACTTCGGCCGGGTTCGAAGTTCTGCCGGGAAACCGGGAGTTGAATTACTGGGATCAAAATCAGTTGATATCGGAATTGACTGATTGTGTCGCCGTGGTCGCAGGTGTCGAACCTTACACTGCCGAGGTGCTCAAGGCCCTGCCTGCCTTGCGGGTGATCGCCAGAACAGGCGTCGGTTACGATACCATTGATCTGGATTACTGCGATAAGGCCGGGATCGTTGTTTCGACCACTCCGGGAGTGAACCACCACGCCGTTGCAGAACATACCATTGCCCTGCTGATGGCTGTTGCCCGCGGTTTTCCAGATCGTGATCAACTGGTTCGAAAAGGAACGTGGGTTCGCTTCAATACTCCCCGCGTGATGGGAAGTACGCTTGGTCTGATCGGTCTGGGACGTATCGGCAAAGCGGTTGCCACACGGGCGATCGGATTGGGTATGAACGTGATTGCGTACGATCCGTATCCCGATCAGGAATTTCTCGCCCAACATCAGATACAATCAGTCCCGCTGGAAGAACTTTGGCCGAAGTCGGATTATGTTTCGCTGCATCTTCCTTCCGGGCCTGCAACCGATCGCATCATCAACAGGGAGACGTTATCGCAAATGAAGCCGGGCGCGGTGCTGATCAATACGGCTCGCGGTTCCTTGGTCAACGAAAACGATCTGTGCGAGGCGATCCGCAGCGGACATTTACGCGGTGCCGGCCTGGACGTTTTTGAAACAGAGCCATTACCGTTGGACAGTCCGCTACTGGAACTGGATCGTGTTCTGCTTTCCGGACATCTGGCGGGACTGGATGAACAATCACAAGACGACATGCTGACAATGTGTGCCCAGACAATTATCTCGTTGCATCGGGGAGAATGGCCGGCGTTCTGTATCCAGAACCTGAAAGAATGCAACGATTGGTCGTGGGAGAAATGAAAAACGGGGAACACAATCAGGGAACAACATGAACCATCATCAGGTCGTGCCCTTCGGCTCCCCATTTGGAATCGGAAATAAGCACGATCCGCGATCCCGGTTTGACAAGCCCCTTCCCTGTTCCCCAGCTAATTGCAAAATTCAGAATTTCCTCGGGTGATTGTTCCACAACGGGGGTATGCACCGGCATGACTCCCCAATACAGGCACATCGTCCTTGCCGTATGGGCGCTGTTCGATAGGGCCAGTAGCGGTATCTGACTGCGTTGGCGGGAAACAGCCAGCGCGGTTCGCCCCGATTCGGTACAAACCACCATTAAATCGGCATTCAGTTCATCCGCGACCGTGCAAGCCCCCAGGGTAACCGCTTCTGTCACAACAAGGGCACGATTTTTCGAGTCTGTTTTCCAATCAATATTCTTTCTGCGGGGAACAGAACCTTCCGAATGCAGAATGATTCTGCTCATCATTTCGACTGTTTCCAACGGATAATTCCCCACTGCGGTCTCGCCGGAAAGCATGACCGCGTCGGTTCCATCCAACACCGCATTGGCCACATCATTCGCTTCAGCTCGCGTCGGAAACTGCTGGTATTGCATGCTGTCGAGCATCTGAGTGGCCGTGATGACTGGCACACGACGCTCATTACAATGACGAATCAACTGTTTCTGCAGAACAGGCAACCAGGAAATATCGGTTTCCACGCCGAGATCCCCACGGGCAATCATCACGCAGTCACACGCTTTGGTGATCGCGTTCATTTCCTGAATGGCCTCGGGCTTTTCTATTTTGGCGATCAATTTTGGAACATACCCGGGGTTCAGTTGCTCGATATGGACGCGCAGTTCAATCAAATCTTTGGCGTGACGGACGAAACTCAAGCCGAAAAAATTCAACTTCTGCTTCAGTCCCCAGGCCAGGTCATCCCTGTCTTTTTCCGTCATCGCAGGAGTTTGCAGTTTCGCCCCGGGAAGATTGATCCCCTGTTTGGAACGGATTGTTCCCGGGCGTTTTACTTCGCAAACAAGTTCCGAATCGCCAGGTTTTTCGACAACTTCCATCCCCACGGCTCCATCCGCCAGAAGAATTTTGTCTCCCGGTTTCAGATCGTCCACAAGATGCTCATAGGTTGAACTCAGGTGCACGCCATCAAAGGGGACTTCTCCCTTGACAAAGATGAAACGCTGGCCCTGATGACACTCTACTCCCTCATCGGGCAGAATGCCCAAACGAATTTTAGGCCCTGCCAAGTCGCCGAGAATTCCGATCGGCTGATTCAATTCCACAGATATCTCCCGAATCCTCAGCACAATCTGTTCCAACCAGTCGTGCTGACCATGAGCAAAATTCAGGCGGAAAACATTCACCCCGGCCACAACCAGAGCACGCAATTTCTCTTTCGAAGCACACGCTGGCCCAACCGTTGCGATAATCTTCGTACGGGTCAGGTTGTCCTGACATTCAATGCTCTCCATAACCGCGCCCCTCTCCATAACTGCTCCCGTAGCAGAGGAATATCGTCTGACTGACCTGTCTCACTTGCGAAATCCATCAACAGGCTGCGTCTACCAGTGAATGATCAGCCTTTATCACCTTCTCGCATCGACCAAACAGCGAGTTCACCTTATTGTTTTCCCGCTTATTGTTTTACCGCAATCTTGTTATTGCAAGATCGATCCTCTTTTATTTCGTAAAAGTACGAACAGTTGCAAATAAAGCGATCCTCTCAGGATTTCGTAGTGCGTTCTGTCAGCAGCGACAATACAGTCCCGTGACATCTTCACTGCATTTATTTCACTGCATCTATTTCATTGCATTTGTTCATTGCATTGATGTATAAGCAGAATCGACTATTCTGAAATTCGGTGGCTTATCACGAGTTGGGTGTATTCATGTGGTTTAACCTGCTGGCTGTTGGAATTGGCGGAGCGATTGGGGCCATCTCGCGTTTTTTTCTGGCTGGCTGGATGCAACAAAAGTTTCCGCAGTTTGAACCAGCCGGAACGTTATTCGTCAATGTGCTGGGCTGTTTTCTGATTGGGCTGCTCGTCACCCTTGAAATGCAGGGGTATTTGAGCCAGGAAAGATTTCGGGCCTTTGCCATCACCGGAATACTTGGTTCTCTAACGACATTCTCCACCTTCGGCTATCAAAGCGTGGTGCTGGCTCGCGACCAGAATTTCAACTGGGCGTTTTTCAACATCGCCTGCAACCTGATTCTGGGCATTACCGCGGTGCTGTTGGGGATGCTCGCCGGGCGACTGTTTGATTTATAATTCCGGTTTTCTGCTGGCGAGAATTTGGGCGATGTGCATGGTTGCGATTGGTTTGTTCTGCCTGCGGATCAAGCCGTCCATGTGCATCAGACAGGACATATCGCCCGCGGTCATGACTTGCACGTCGGCCTGTTCGTGGTCGTGAATGCGGTCATTCCCCATCATGCAGGAGACCGCTTCTTCGCTGACGGCGAACGTACCCCCAAAGCCGCAGCATTCATCTTTGCGGGTCAGTTCTGCCAGTTCGATATCTGCGACCAGCTCCAACAAGCTGCGTGCCTTGTTGAATTCCCTGCCCATTACTTCGCTGGAAGAACCAAGTTTCAATTCCCGTAAACCGTGACAACTTTGATGCAATCCGACACGATAAGGGAAAGAAACATCCAGCTTTTCCACTTTGATCACATCGGTTAAAAACGAACAGAGTTCGTAGGTGTTTTTCTTGATCCGCAAATATGCGTCGTCTTCGGGAATCAAATCAGCGTAGTGATTGACGATCATCGCGGTGCAGCCACCGGAGGGGCAGACGATGTAATCGAACCCGGCATACTTTTCGACAAACTTCCGGGCGAGCGGCTGAGCCTCTTCCCAGCAGCCGGTGTTTGCCATCGGCTGGCCACAACAGACAGGCTCTTCAGGCAATTCGACTTCGCAACCAAAAGATTCAAGAAGCTCCAGCGAAGCCCATGCGACATCGGGATAAAGCTGGTCGATGTAACAGGGGACAAACAAAGCGACTCTCATAGAACTGTTTTCCATTCAAACAATATCAGCCAGACAAACGACAGGCCGAACGCATCAACTGCCCTGAAAGAGGGAATGATCGCTGAAAACACAGGAAACCGCCGGGCGTTCGGAAACAGCCCGATGAAACCAAGATAATGGGAAAACGCCGATTTCACCACCCTGGCACCCCATCTGCTGTCCGACGACATCAAGATATACCGATTAACGGGAGAGGATGTCGAAAAAAGAGCAAAAAATAAGAGCGGCTCATTGTCGGAAGAGGGGAATGTGCAGTATTCTGGGAAATTATCAACAAATTCGATACTTGTTACGTATGGTTCTGTGCAACGCGACTGTTCTGTATTCGTGATTCGTGTTGCGCTGCCTTTTATTCGGATTATTTTCACATTATTTTCAGTCGTACAAGCAAACAAGCCGAGGGAATTCCGTTGTTGGCCGGACCGATCTTTTCCCGCGAAGCATTAACAGCACCGCGGCAACTTAAATCATACGCGATTCGGGCAGGATATCTTTTTGCCTTTTTCGTTCTGTTGTACACCGCCTCTCAAGCGACATTCGGTTGGCAGCAATACCGCAGCATTGGCGCCACCGCG
>JALWSL010000187.1:12702-20359 GCA_027080405.1 Planctomycetaceae bacterium | reverse complement strand
TCGCCAGCCTGCTGTTCTCGGCGGGAAATGTCGCCTCGGAGAAAGATCGACGGACACTTATTTTACTTTTAATGACCGATTTGAAAAATCGCGAACTGGTCATCGGCAAACTGCTGGCCAGCCTGCTGAATGTCCTTGTTCTGCTGTGTTGTTCGATCCCGCTGTTCGTATTTGTTTCGATACTGGGAGGTGTCAGCCAGATTCAGATCGTCTGGACAATCGCCATCACTGGGGCCGCTGTTTATGCGGCAGGAAGCTGGGGAGGACTGGTCGCTTTCTGGCGCGAAAAGACATTTCAAACTCTTGCAATCGGGTTTCTGGGACTGGTCGCGTTTCTGGCTGTTACCGAAATGGTGACTTTTGCCGTCGGTTCGAATTCGCCAGCAGGAATATGGATTGGGGCACTCGACCCCTACCGCGCCCTGGCGGAAGTTGTCAGCCCCTTTTCAACCGGACGAATTACCCGTATCGAAGATCTTTCTCTTTGGAACACATTGGGGGTTCTGGTTGGCCTGGCACTGACGCTGAACGTGATCACCATTTTCAATTTGCGTCGCTGGAATCCTTCCCGCTCGGTGTTTGTGGCGGTGAAAGAAGATGAAACCGGTGGACGGACGCGAAAAGCCCGCCATGTCTGGAACCAGCCCGTTATCTGGCGGGAGATCATGACCAGGGCGTACGGCCGAAAAATCGCGCTCATCAAATTGGCTTACCTGCTCTTTTCTATCCTGATTGGCTATGCGGTTCTGCGTGATGCAGACTCTGCGGAACTGGTGATGGGAATGATTCCCTGGCAGGGACTGGGATTCATTCTTCTTGGCTTGATGTCGCTGATGCTGATCAATGCTCAAGCCGTAACCTCAATCACCAGTGAACGGGATGGACAAACACTGGAGGTTCTGCTGGCAACGGAAATCACAGCCAAAGAGTTCATCCTGGGAAAACTCACCGGTGTTTTTTACAACGCGAAGGAAGCGATCCTGCTCCCCCTGATTTTTCTGGGTGTGATGTACTCTCAAGGAAGTGTTGGGGGCATCCAGGCTGCCTACGTGACAGCAGGTTACCTGATGCTCGCCATTTTTTCCGCCATGCTCGGCATTCACTCGGCTATCAGCTTCGACAACTCGCGCACCGCCATTTCCAACAGTCTGGGAACAATCTTCTTTTTGTTTGTTGGCATCTTCATCTGCATGGTTCTGATTGTCGAAGCGAGGTCTTCGTTTGCGTTACAGTTACCCAGTTTTTTGATCTTCATTGTAGGTGGTTCAATCGGGCTGTGGGCATCATTGACACACAGAAACCCGTCCAACGCGTTGACTCTCGCCGCCGGGATTCTCCCTTTTGGGACATTTTATGCCATCACTGCGTACTTACTGGGAGAATCGTTCAGTGTTTGCCTGTGTGTCTGCCTGGCATACGGATTCACATCGCTGGCCATGCTGATTCCCGCCATCAGCGAGTTCGACATGTCACTCGGCCGGGCAACAATAGAAAAGTAAAATGCCCTCCCCCAGAGTGTCAGAAACAGTTTCCAACATTGCTCGCAGGTGTTGCCATCCATACGAAATATACGAATCCAAAAAAAGAACGTAAAAAACTCGAAGCCCGCCCCCTGTATAATATCTGTCGACCAGGTGATTATTCCCATCTCATGCTTGACAAATTAATATTACCCACTTAGCATGAACCTGTTTGGCTGCATACTTTGGTTCAGGTGCGAGAATCGGAATCTGTTCTGTTTGCCGATAATCGCTTTTCCAACTCTTTGCAGTGTTCTTTGTTCCAGTGTTCCTGGATATTCCTTTACCAGTTGTTAATGGAGATTAATCATGACGAGAAGTTCACGCAGAAGAAGAGGGTTTACACTTATCGAACTATTGGTTGTGATTGCGATAATAGCAATACTTGTTGCTTTGCTTTTACCAGCCGTACAACAGGCCAGGGAAGCCGCCCGGAGAAGTTCATGCAAAAACAACCTGAAACAGATCGGCCTGGCTTTGCATAATTACCACGACACCTACAATGTTTTCCCCTACAGTGCCGCTGCTGATGGTTCCGTAACCGCCGGCGGAGGTCAGACGACAACCACGACAGGTTTCACGCTTAATGCCCGTGGTTGGGTTGGCTTGCTCCCGTACCTTGAGCAGGCACCTCTGTTTGAACAGTTCGACCCACAGGCTCCTTCCGGTTCCTACGTCCGTTCGGGGGCAGCGCCTTTACTTAGTCCGATTACTTCGGCCAGTCCCAATGCAGCTGTTGTCAGCAAGTCGATCCCTACATTGACATGCCCTTCGGATGATGGAAATCCCCACTACACTGGCGATAATCCTGCCTATCGTGTCTATGCAGGCGCAAATTCCAACGGTCACCCCGGAGCAAAAACATCGTACGGCATGTCTGTCTCCCGATATTCTTCCTGGCGACAGTTGTGGATTAACGAACCGAAGACGACGCGTAAGGTGTTCGGCATTTCATCTCGATGCCGTTTCCGGGATATAACAGACGGAACCAGTAACACCGTTGCGATATGTGAAACAACATTCGATGTTAAAAATGGTGTTGCTCCAACCTGGGGCTACACAAAGTGGGTAGGCGGTGGAGTCGATTTTACGTACCCACGAGGAATCAACTTCTGGCCTTGTTGTTCCTGGTGGTCACCGCCGTTTACCAACACAACCAGAAATTCACTCGGCGACTGGAGCGCCCCCGGAAGCACCCATCCAGGAGGCATGCAGGTTTGTCTGGCTGATGGTTCTGTTCGGTTCATCAGTGAGAATATCGATAACACAACGCGTTTCAATCTCGCTTATATTGCCGACGGAAAGGTGCTGGGAGAGTTCTGATCGCTGTTGTTTGCCTCTGAGTTGTCCTGCTCCACGATGCATCTGGTTGTAAATTATCGGGTGCGTCGCGGTGAGTGGGTCGGTGCGTTAAAAGGGTGATTTTCAGATGACCGGGCTGTCAAACCGGAAATCAAGCTTGTCATCAGCACATCTATTGATGTGATGGTGCAGTTCCGAGTTCAAATCTGGTACCTGGAATAGCAGCGTTTTTTGTCTTGCAGGATGTTACAAAATTACTGTTCCGAGATGCTCCCGGATTTTAACCTTGAGCATCTCTTTTTTTGTTGTTTGGATGTATGTGGAAGAGCCAGTCATGAGTATCAAAGCCAGAGTATACCTTTCCCCTTTTCTGCTTCTGTTGATTAGTGCACTTGGATGTGGTAACGGAGGAGAAGATTTGCCCGATGTAGTTCCAGTGACAGGTTCGGTAACACTCAACGGCGAACCTCTCCCAGGGGCTTCCGTGACCTTCATGGGAGAAGGCAGGCCGTGTTACGGTGCAACGGACGATAACGGCACATTCACAATTAAGGACATGAATGGTCGCGAAGGATGCCCGGTAGGGAAATACAAGGTGATCATTTCCAAGTATACCAAGCCAGATGGTTCCCCACTTGGAGACAGCCCGGAGGAGGCTGCACAAGGTGTCGAGCAGTTGCCTCCCCAGTACAGTTCAATGGACAAATCAACCTTGACGGCTAATGTCCCCGAAGGTGGGAAGACATTCGATTTTTCGCTGGAAGACAAAAGGAAGAAGAAATAGAAAGATAATGCGTTCCCGCTTGAACATTCATCTGCTTCTTTTTTTTCTGATTCTTCCTTTTCATCCGGTACAGGCAGGATCCTGGGAGCCGCCCGCTTCTTTGGATTCCCTTCCTGAAATCAAGGAATTGCCCGAGCTTTTCAGCTTCGCAGACGGAAGGTGCGTGCGAAACATCGAGGATTGGGAGCAGCGCCGGACAGAAATAAAGCAGATTCTGCAGTTTTACGAATATGGGCATCTGCCACCACGCCCGGACAGAGTGGTTGCAGAGAGCCTGAAGAAGCGTAACCTGAGCGAATGCCGGGCAACAGAGGAGAGAATGACGTTGGTCATTGGCTCGGAAAACAGCATGTCGATGCGCATCGCTGTTTATCGCCCCGAGAAATCCGGGAAATTGCCGGTGATTGTCCGTGAAGAAGCAGAACTTGGCCATATCGAGGAAGTTCCACTTCTGATCGAACGAGGCTATATGCTGGTTGAATATGCCAGAGAGGATCTTGACCCGGACAAGCCGAACATCGACGGCCCGGCCCAGAAAGCGTATCCCGAGTATGACTGGGCCACATTGGCCGTTTGGGCCTGGGGTGGCATGCGAGTGGTCGACTATCTGGAAACGCGAAACGATATCGATCTGAAACGAATCGGCATCGTGGGACATTCCCGAGGCGGAAAAATGGCATTACTGGCGGGCGCGTTTGATGAACGGTTCGCGTTGGTTGCTGCGAATGGTTCAGGTTGCGGGGGAGCGGGCTGTTTTCGAATTCGAAACGAAAAAAGTGAAACACTGGGCAAAATCACCGAACCTGCCCGGTTTGCCTACTGGTTTCATCCCCGATTGCGCTGGTTTGACGGAAAAGAAAATCGCCTGCCTTTCGATCAACATTTTCTGAAAGCGCTGGTTGCCCCAAGAGCCCTGATTTGCACCGAAGCGGAGCAGGATCTATGGGCGAATCCTCTGGGCTCCCGAATCACAACAGAACAGGCACAGAAAGTTTTTGATTTCCTCGGTGCGGGTAAAAAAAATGCCTTTCATATCCGAAAAGGAACCCACGATCTCACTCCGGCTGACTGGCGGGCAATACTCGATTTTGCAGATCAGCAGTTCTACGGGAAGCATCGGGACAAAAGTAGCGACCTGTCTGATTAAGCCTCACTCTGCTTGATGTTCAAGATTGATGTTCAAGCAGCAAGACCCAATCGTTTCCGTCCCCCGTCTGGCCGGGCGGTGTGAACAACCGGGAAGAAGTACCGGGCCCACTCGGAATTTTTTTCGCGAAGGGTTTTCTTGAAATCGACTCGTTCCCGCCGATTCGCCATTTTCCATTACGAGGATTGAACCAGTACGCATTCATCACCGGTGCAGCCAACCGATCCATTCTGATTTTTACAGGGCGCCCATTGGCGAAATAGATCATGGCGAAATCCCCGTTGGCCACACGGGTTGCCTGTACGCGATCCGAGCGGTCTCCCTCTGCCCCCTGCATCGCCCCCTGCTCACCTTCGATCAATGCCTGGTCCGGAATCCGGTTTAAAAACTGTTCCTTGCTGAATGATGTCATCAGTTCAAGCAGGTGCCGCATTTGGAGGCTTCCGGGATCATCCATGCTCTTTTCCCACGGCCCACTCATGTGATAGATATTCATGTTTCCATAGGTAACGCCGAAACCACCAGCGAAAACTGTCTGATAGGATTGAAAACGAATCTGCCAATCGCGGTACAGTTCGTTTCTTCGATGTTCATACCCACCCTCGAAAAGCCAGGTCGGTTTGGTGGGAGTCAGCCCGTAGTCGAAATGGATCGAGGCGATCTGATCCCGCGGAGTATCCTGGATGGAATTGAAATCGAGCCAGTCGGAATGATGGAACCAGCGGGACGAATTGGGCGCCCATTTTTGTGGGTGATAACTGATGAGGGTGGTGCTGAAGTCGGCCTTGCCGTCCGGTTGATCGACTCCATTGACTCCATCGGCGATGCCTTCGGCCAACAAATCGAAAACATGACAATAATTTTTTTCGCCATAGACAGCGCTGCGATCGCCACCAAGCATCCAAATGAGATTCTTCTTCTTTCTGAAACGGTTTCCGATCCAGTGACCGTATCGATACGCCTGTGGCTGTCGAATGATGATTCCCGACGTATCCTTTCCCGTGCCATAACTCCCGGCAACATGACCTCCCCAACTCGGCAGCAGAACCACAAAGAACCCGTTGGAAGCGGCCATATCGACCACATATTCCAGGTGATCCCAATAATCGTACTGGTCGGCGTCAGCAGGATCATTTCCCGCTGTGACAACCGGTTTGAGAGGATTGTATTTTCCATTCTCAATTTCAAACGGTTGATCGCCATTTCGATTGGCAATCAATTTATGGTCGTCGTAAGAAGGAATCGCAACAAGTGCAATCGTGTTGAATTTCTGCTGTTTGCGATGCTGCAAATAGTTCGCGACCTGGTCACGATCCAGATTCCAGGCAATCGCCCAAGCGGTATCCGCCAAAGGGAAGAAGGGGGAGCCATCCGAATGCACAAGAAAGCGGCCATTGCTGCTGACCCGTAACGGATTCAACGGTTGGGCAGGAGATTTTCCCTCCCCGGTCACAACAGACAGAATCAGGAAAACAGAGAATAACAGACGGCTTTTCATAATTGACTCCCGGGTTGACTCCTGCTTGAACATCACACTATTGATCTCGAAAAATTACCGATTCGGCTTCATGCCCTGAACAGGAACCGAGCGGCCTCTCTCCGTGAGCAATCTCCCCGCCAGTGGGAAGAAAGGCCGATTTTATCCATGACAAATCCATGACAAATCAAAAAAGCTGCTTCTGGCGAGTCGCTTTCAGGATTTCAACATGCTATCCTCCAACCTTGTCTTTTTCCCGTATGAACGACTGAAAAAGTCGGAATTCAGAGTTTTATTTCGCACAAACTGATTTCTTCATGTCATCGCTGCGTTACATATTCGAGACACTCGACTTCAAAGTCTCCAGCAAGTGGATTCTGCTGGCCTCTCTGGTTGGAATTGTCGCCGGGTTGGGGGCCATTGTTTTTCAACTGCTTGGGCAGGTCGTTGTCCATTACAGTTTAAGCGAGTTCGCAGGATACGTCCCCCCTGAAGCGCATGGTGAGCACAGTTTCTTTCCAGGCCCGACGATCCCGTTTTCTCCCTGGTTGCTTGTTGTGGTGATGACCATCGGCGGCCTTCTTTCCGGTTTTCTTGTTTATACCTTTGCACCAGAGGCTGAAGGACACGGAACCGATGCGGCAATCGATTCCTTTCATAACAAGCGCGGAGTGATCCGCACCCGTGTCCCGTTGATCAAGACAATTGCCTCAGCCATTACCCTGGGAACCGGTGGTTCCGGAGGACGGGAGGGGCCGATTGCACAAATTGGGGCAGGCTTCGGTTCCTGGCTGGCCACAAGGCTGGAACTTTCCGCCCGAGACCGTCGTATTATGCTCGCCGCGGGAATGGGAGCGGGCATTGGAGCGATTTTTCGGGCTCCACTGGCCGGGGCCATTTTTTCGGCTGAAATCCTCTACAGCGATGCCGATATGGAATCGGATGTCATCGTCCCTTCGGCTACATCTTCGATCGTCGCTTACAGCATTTATACCCAGCTTCTCCCCAAAGAGATCCGTTTTCTTCCGCTATTCGGTTCCGATCTCAATCACTCTTTTCTTTCCCCACTGGAACTGCTGCCCTATACAGCCCTGGCGTTTATTCTTCTTATCGCCGGCATGGTCTACGTTCGTGTTTTCTACGGGACACATTCCCTGTTCAAAAAAGTACCCGTGATCCCGCATTTGCGACCAGCTATCGGGGCGTGTTTGGCAGGTGTTATCAGTGTTTCGCTGTACTACCTGTGGGGCAAGGAAGAGAGCATATTGGGCGTACTCAGCACCGGATACGGCTTTTTGCAGCTTGCTCTGACCGTTCCGGAAAATTTGAGCATCTCATTACTGGTAACCGTTGCGCTGGTGAAAATTCTGACAACCTCGTTGACAATCAGCTCAGGGGGATCAGGGGGCGTTTTTGGCCCTTCGATG
>JALWSL010000187.1:0-12692 GCA_027080405.1 Planctomycetaceae bacterium | reverse complement strand
CGGCATGGCTGGATTCTTCTCCGGTGTGGCGCGTGCTCCCATCTCGACCATCATCATGGTTCGTGCGATGACAGGAGACTACGGTCTGCTTGTCCCGACAATGCTCGTCACCACGCTGACCTTCCTCATGTGCGGCCGGTTCAAACTGTATCAGAAGCAGGTTCCAACCCGCCTGGATTCCAAAGCACACCGGGGCGATTTTCTGGTCGACATTCTGGAAGGGCTGAAGGTAAAAGATGTGTACGACCCAAATCGCAAGATTGTTCGAATTGGCGAAGGGGAAACGATGAATGTCATCGTTCACAAACTCGCCCAAAACAGGCAACATTATTTTCCGGTTGTCGACGCAGAAGGAAATATGATTGGTATTTTCTCTGACGATGACGTCCGCTCCTACTTATACGATGATACACTCTGGAATCTGGCTGTCGCCCGAGATGTCATGACGAGTAACCTGATTACCGTTACCCCTGAAGATGATCTCAATACCGCTCTCAAGAGGTTTACTTCGCTTAATCTCGATGAACTTCCGGTGATCGACGCCGATAAACCCGGAAAGTTACTCGGCATGTTGCGCAGAAAAGAAGCCATAGCAGCCTATAACCAGCGATTGATGGAAAACAAGCAGGCGTACGAAGAAGGTTGAAACGGCAGGAGAATGTGTTCATGCGAACACTCATCGACTTGCCGCTTCTCGACAGCCTCGCACACTATCCACAGGATCAGGTAAAGAGTGGTAGCGTCGATATGGTGCCACGATAAACAGCATCAGTCTCCTAGTGATGCCTGGTAAACAGCCGGGAACAGACACTTATGTACACAATCAGAAATACTGTCTAAATGTCCCGAATTCACTGAAATCCGGGTAGAAATCGTTGTTAACACGGCTAACAAACTGAAAACGTACTTTTGCGCAGCGGAGATATTTCGACATATGTCGGCGGAATTGCTGGCATAAACGGGACTGGGGAGACGAAATCACGGCTTGACAGTAACCCATAAGTATGAATACACTTATAGCGTTCTAACAATTTGAAAATCTTATGACTCATCTCACCATCGAGTCTAAAAGGAATAATCAGCCGTGACCAAGAAAGAAATTGTCAAAGCGATTTCCGAAGAACTCGGGCTGACTCAGATGCAGACGAAGACAATCGTACAAAAAACGTTTGAGTCGATTATCAATACGCTTGTTGAAGATCCGAAGCATCGTATTGAGCTACGGAATTTTGGCGTGTTTGAAGTAAAAAAAAGAGCGGCTCGCAAGGCACGAAATCCTCGCACGGGAACTCCGGTCGATGTTGAGGAAAAGTACGTGGTCACATTCAAACCCGGAAAAGAAATGGAAGATCGTGTTCGCCAACTCAACGAGGCGGAGAAGGCGACAGCCACAAGCCCTCCTGAAACCCCGGTTCCTACCGAACCGGTTCCGTCAATTGCAGAGTCTACAGCCGTCAATTCCTGAATGTTCCTTCTGGGACAGCGGCCCTTCCTGGAATAAAGGCCAAGCCTTTGCCCCCACCTATCTGATCAGTTTATCCCCTACCTATCAGTCACAGTCGTATTTGTAATGGAATCAAGAAACGGCACGGGTTTTTCGTGAATAACAGATCGGCGGTAGCGCACAACACTCCATGATGTCGCTGCGTTTGGTGTTCAAAGTTCCTCTCAACCTGGCAGCTTGGCACTGATTGTACCAGTACAGGAATCACGCCCTCGGCAGAAAGAATCCAGAAATACCCGAAAAATCGTTAAATCTTATCTGTTTTCTTAGAGTAACAAAAACCTGCAGGCCGATACCATGTTCAGGAATCGATGTAAGAGTACGCATTTATCCGCTTACTCGCATTTTGAACAGCCGATCTGAGACCTTTTCAGGTCTTCACAAGTGGAGTTGGGATTTCATGGTTCGTGTTCTGAACCGACGCCCTGATACCTCTCCCTAAAGCGATACCTGAAGACACACAAACAAATTTCCCACCTATAGTCAAGACACATTGAACGTGCACCGACTGAACGATTCGGTCGTGCCGGGTTGCATGGAGGCAACAATGCGGAAACTGATTTGCATATTGCTGTTGAGCGTAATGGCAGGTACTCAAGTTGGCTGTTTTGTTCCAATGTGGTCCGCCTCTCGGGACCGTCGAGCCAGGCAGCTGATATTCCAGTCGGAATCGTTTCGACACATTCCCAACATCTGGGAGCGATTTTGGGGCCTGGATATGCCAGACGTCGCCACCCCATACCGGACACATGGCGGTGTGATCTAGTGCTACGTGCGGCAGATGTTGTGTAACATTTGGGAACGCTCCATAAGTGAAAAAGGCCGAAAAGCGTTTATCATCAATTCGGAAAGTTCGTTTCCCAATCTGCTCTTGAATCAACCTGCTTTTGAAAAAAATGAAACAGCGAAAGCCAGTCGGAATCGTATCCGGTTGGCTTTCCGCATTTTGAATCGTAGGGAAGAACGACGTTCCCCACATTCCGGCGACTGGCGGTAGGATTGTCGAATATCGTGAGGCTCGATAAACTGGCAATTCCGGCTGGAGTCCGTTTTTCCTACAGATAGAAATAGCCGGTTTAATCTGTGCCCGTTCCTGTTTGAATTGCTGTTGTCGTGTCTGAACCAAACCTGAGCGTCCAACTGGGACGACTGTCTCTTAAAAACCCGATCCTTACTGCATCCGGCACTTTTGGCTATGCCAGGGAACTGGCCCCGTATCTCGATTTTTCCAACCTGGGAGGGATTATCCCCAAGACGGTCACACTCGAACCGCGTATCGGCAATCGACCACCGCGTACAGTTGAAACAGCTTCAGGGCTGCTCAATTCAATCGGTCTGGATAATGATGGACTGGAAGTCTTTATCGAAAAGCACCTCAATTATCTGCTGAGTCTGGACACGGCGGTGATCGCCAATATCGCAGGGCGGCATATCGGCGAGTACAGTCAGATGGCGTCCCGACTGCAGGACTACCCCGAAATTGCAGCGTTGGAATTGAATGTTTCCTGCCCGAACGTATCTGGCGGTGTCGATTTTGGAACAAATCCGGAATCAACAGAACAGGTGGTACGGGCTGTTCGTGATGCGTGTGATTTTCCGATCATTGCCAAGTTGACTCCCAACATCACCAACATCATTCCGATTGCCCAAGCTGCCAAGGAGGGAGGTGCGGATGCCGTCTCGCTCATCAATACCCTGCAGGGAATGGCGGTCGATTGGCGAAATCGCAAGCCGATTCTGGGAAATGTGCTGGGCGGGTTGAGTGGCCCTGCGATCAAGCCTGTCGCCTTAAGGATCGTCCATCAGGTCGCAAACGCGGTTGATATCCCCATTATTGGCGTCGGAGGGATTTCCTCGATTGATGATATCATGGAATTTCTTGTCACCGGAGCCAGTGCGATTCAAATTGGAACGGCCAGTTTCTACAATCCGGGTTTGAGTGGCGATCTAAGCCAGCAGTTACGTGATGTTCTCAAGGAACAGAACTGCGATTCAGTCCAACAGGTCGTCAAGACGTTACAGCTATCCTGAAAAGAAGCAGATCATTCAATCGGTACGGAATAAATCATGCGTGTGCTTTCTGGAATCCAGCCGACAGGCCGCTTTCATTGGGGGAACTTTTTTGGCGCGATCCGGCAATACATCGCGCTGCAGCAAAATGAGCAGGCTTTTTATTTTATAGCCGATCTGCACGCACTGACAACCATCCGCGACCCTGAACTGCTCCAACAATATACCTGGAATGCGGCTGTTGATCTTCTCGCATTGGGGCTTGATCCTGAAACTGCATCTCTGTTTGTGCAGTCTGATGTACCGGAAATTCCCGAACTGACCTGGCTGTTGATGACCATCACGCAGATGCATCTTCTCGAAAAGTGCCACGCTTACAAAGACAAAAAAGCGAAAGGAATATCGGCAGATGCGGGACTGTTCACCTACCCGGTACTCATGGCTGCAGACATCCTTTTGTACGACAGTGATCTGGTTCCGGTCGGTACCGATCAGGTTCAGCACATCGAAGTGACACGTGATTTGGCCCAGCGTTTTAATCACCTCTACAAAACCGAGGTATTCGTATTACCCCAGCCACGCGTGCTGGACGATTCGGCCAAAGTTCCCGGCACCGATGGAGAGAAAATGTCGAAAAGCTACAACAACACGATCGACATCTTTTTGCCGGAAAAAAAACTGAAAAAGAAAATCAACTCCATCAAAACCGATTCCAAGTCGGTCGAAGATCCCAAAGACCCCGAAACATGCCCCGTTTTTGCCCTGTATCGTCTCTTTACCGACGACAGTCAACAGGAAGAACTCGCCCAGAAATATCGAGCCGGTGGTATGGGATACGGAGAAGCCAAAAAACAGCTTTTTGAGGCTGCGATGGAATACTTCAGTGAAGCCAGAGAGCGACGAGCCAAATTGGAAGCCGATCCCGATTACGTCCGTGACGTCCTGAAACAGGGAGCCAAAGCGGCCCGCGAAAAAGGAAAAGAGGTGCTCGATCGTGCACGATCCGCCTGCGGCATCGGACATTTGAAACCTGAAACAACCTGATACCGCGAGCGGTAGTCGATGCGTCATGCTTTTGGGCATTTCAATATTGAAAAACGCTGATTATCATTTAACTCATCATCCAGCATCGAACCGGAAGTCTGACACGAGCTGCTTGACGTCTGGTCATCGAGTGTCAATACTGAATGCAGGCTGTTTGGGAAATCGGGCCTGCCGTCTCTGTGTCCGTGTCCGCTGCGTCTGTGTCCGCAATATTTGTGCCTCGCCCAAAAGGAGGAGATCATTCCATGTGTAGTGTCTCGCGACGTGATTTTTTGCAACGTTCTCTGGCTGCATCGACACTCGGCTGGTCGATCCTGCCGGGAACCCTGAAGGCGGAAGACCACGTTCAACACGGGTCAACAAAGCTTCGCCTGGCTTCATTCCGTTTCGACGTGACTCCTCCACAGGGACATTCCTTGTGCGGCGGGTGGATCAAACCGGTTGTTGGCGTGGATGATCCACTTGAGGCGATCGGGTTTGTGTTATTGGGGGCTGGCAAACCGATTGTCATTTGCACTGTCGATTGGACAGGGCTGTTGAACGATGCGCACGTGCAATGGCGAACCGCGTTGGCTGAAGCAGCCGGCACCACTCCGGATCGTGTCGCGGTGCAATGTGTGCATCAGCATAATGCTCCGTTCGCCTGTCTGGATGCCGAAAAAATCGTACTGGCACAAGGCGATCTGCCTCACATTATTGAGCTTGATTTTTATCAACAATGTTTGACGCGCGGGCGGGAAGCTCTCATCGAAGCGGTAAAAAAAGCTCGACCGGTCACCCACATCGCCAGTGGTCAGGGGAAGGTCGAGAAGGTCGCCTCGAACCGTCGGGTTTCACGGGATGCGAATGGACACATAAAAGCAATGCGTGGCAGCAGTTGCAGAGATGAGCGTTTGCGTGCTCTTCCGGAAGGATTGATCGATCCCTGGCTCAAAACGATCGCTTTTTACGATGGCCAGGCGAAAATTGCCTCCTGCCATTATTATGCGACCCATCCGATGAGCTACTACGGCGATGGACGTGTCAGCAGTGATTTCGCCGGTTTGGCAAGGAAGAAACGTCAGGCAGAGGAGCCGGGGTGCACTCATCTGTATTTTACTGGCTGCGCGGGGAATATTGCAGCCGGGAAGTATAATGACGGATCGAAAGAAATGCGTCCCATTCTGACTGAGCGGGTTTATCGAGGGATCGTCGAATCGGAACAGCATTTGAAGCCGGAACCAATTGAAAATGTTTCCTGGCGAACAGTCGATGCGCTGCCTCCCGCCAATAAAAATCTTTCTGCGGAAAAACTGCAGGCGATTATTTCCAACAAGAAGAATTCCGTTGTCGGGCGCAACCGTCCTTCTTACAAACTTGCCTGGCTGCAACGCCTGAAACGGAAAACGCCGATTATTCTCAGTGCGTTGCACCTTAACAACACTGCGATGCTGCATTTGCCAGCGGAATGTTTTATCGAATATCAGTTGCGTGCACAGAAAACAGCACCATCAAAATTTGTTGCTACCGCAGCGTATGGTGATGGCGGCCCGTGGTATATTCCGACCAAGGAAGAATACCCGAACGGTGGCTACGAGGTCAGCGTTGCCTTCTGTGATCCCCAGGTCGATCCGATCCTGTCCGAAGCAATGGGTGTTCTTCTGAAATAGTCACAGCCGTTGCGCCGCCGTCCGTCCCTGTTCATTGCAAACCGTGAACAGGGTCGAGCCACATCAGCGCCCAGGCAAGCCCGAGCCCCGCGATAAGGGAGAAAGTCAATGTCCATTGGTTATGGGCATGAAACTGCATTTCCGGCAAAAGATCACTCAATGAGATGCAGAAGAAAATCCCGGCGGAAAAGGCGAGTAGATGGCTCATCAGATAGAGATGCGAGTGCGTTCCCACAATCCCCCACCAGGCCAATAGTGCTCCAATCGGACACATCAGGGCGAACGAAAAATTAACAGCAGTGCAGACAGAAGGCTTCCAACCGGATACAGACATGACGGACGTAATCGAAACCGCATCGAGTGGTTTATGAAGCAGAACAGCCAAAAATGTGGCCAGCCCCCAAAAGGAAAGTTGCTCGCTTCCAACGGGAGGGCGTAATGTACTCACGGCGACCGCCACACCATCCATAATCGAGTGCAGCCCTAATCCAAAAGCAATCCCGACCCATGCGAAACGTGATTTCAAGCCAGGTTTCTCCGCATGATGATGGGCCTGGTGAGCCTGTTCGTGACAACTCGCATGCCCCTGTGCTTGCTCTGCAGCGACGGAATCATCAGAAAGATCGTGCTGATGGAAATGAAAAACCCTCAGCAACAGAAACATTGTCAAAATACCGAGCCCCAGAGAAGTGATGACAGAATTCAATTCAGATTTCGGGACATCCAACACGGCATGCAGCAACAAATGAAACAGGGCGACACCAAGCATCAAACCACCCACAAAACTCATCAAAATTTGTATGCGCGTATGCGTCAATTTTATCAACCTGGGCAAATAACCACCGAGCATGGAGGAAAACAGAATGACGACACTATAGAAAAACAGCAGTTTACCTCTGCTGGACAGTTCTTCTTGTGATAATTGCCGCGGTATCTCATCGATATCGAGCGGAACAACGGTCGTTGGAGGTGCTGCAAGACTCTTTTCCGATTCCGCACCGAGCGATCGGGGGAACACCATCGAAGCGAACAGGAAAAGCCCCAGCAGCAAAACAGGACTGGATAAATGATACGAAAGAGTAGATTTCTGCATGGAAAGGTTATCACCACCAGCTAAAGAGTTCCAACATTCAAGTCACGGCTGGTCTGCTTCAACCGCCGTCACCATCATGAGCTTTCCGAATTTACATACCGTTTACAAACCTGTCTCGCCTGTCTCGTTATCTAACAGATTGCCCATCATACAATCCCTGACGGAAGATGGTATTCAACAGGGGACAGATTTCAGGCTTTTCCCTGTTTGATTAGCCGTAACCACAAGAGAGAGTTCAGGAAACGTCTGCTATCTTCCTCCCTGAAGCTTGTAAAATTTGTTGAAACATTCGACAGGGAATGAAGAGAGTAAAATTACCCTCAACGCATTACCACATTACCATCCGTGTTGCCAGGCCCCCGGTGTCGCACGCAGGTTTTGATCACGGTGTCCTGCTGAATATCGCATGCGCTGCCGTTCGGGCATTCCATTCAATTGTAAGGGAAGACCAATTTTATCAATTTTCCCTTTGGATTTGGGCAGCATTCTTGCCGATATATTACGAATAACCGTCCAAATTTTGTGGAATTGATATGATCCGCTCCCTTTGCATTAAACTGATCACGATTGTTGTGATGGCTGCCCACAGCCTGTTTGGGTGCAGTTTTCATCACGCCTGTGATACGTGTTGCGCGGGAAGTGTTTCGGCATGCGAAGCGGGTTGTGAGTGTCAATCGTGCTGCTGCGACTGCGAAAACGACAAATCCTGTTCCCACCATCTGAAGCAAAAAGTCCGTCAAAATTGCTGTCTGCGTTCGCAGGAAATTCAGGTTCCCTGTGAAGAAGGGAAATCGCCCGCAAAGGCTCCGTGTCAATGTAAGTGTGAGCACTCCGGTTGTGTCTTTCTACCAACTCTCGCCAGGGTTGCTCTGATCGATGGAATGTCCCAGCCCCCCGCAATACTTGGTACGACACAACAGATTGGTCTGCAAATGTGTCATGCCTGCCGGGAGTTACAGACTTCTTTTTACTCGCTCCATGAAACGAGCGGCTGCGCGCTGCTTCAAATCTGGCTGATCTAGCCCCGCTTTTTGAGTTTTACCGCTTTTATAAACTCACTGGATGCTGCTGCCCTGCTTTTGGGTCTCTCTTTCTGCTTGTGCGTTCTTAATGATGGCATCTTTCGTCCAGAAAGATCGCTGTTTGAACGGCACGGCGGTATCGGCTCTTGACAGATTCGTGTTTTCGTACGCCCTGGCATAATTATTGCCTCAGGCCCCACGTTATTGGCGGCATTCATTCAACTGAAAAAAGGAGTCATCACGAATGAGGATGTTGGCAAATTTACTCAGTATTGCAACAGCCGCCTTGTTTTTGGGGAGTTCTTTTCTGCTCGCCAAAGATGTTTCGGTTGCGTACAAAACAAAGAAAACCGTTACCCAATCGTTTCGGGAAACCGCCGAGGCTGAAAAGCATTTGCAGGCACTGAAAAAACTCGGCTGTAAAGTGTCGAGCCAGCAGGCAGAAGACTCCATTGTCATTCAATATGAATGCCCGAAATGGCGTGTTGTTTCCGTCTCTTCGGAGAAACTCGCTCACCAGTGGGAAAAATGGCTGCGAAGGGCCGGGTTCGATATTGTGCACGGTCACAGCGAAGATCACGATGATTCTCATGGTCATCACGCTCATTCTGAAAGAGAAAGGGATGCTCCCCAAAAGGGGCATTCGCATGACGATCAGCATGCCCACGAACAGGAAGAACTGCAATACCGTTTGCCCCGTCAGGTGACATTGCATCCGAAGCAGGAAGGAGAGTACCAGGAGTTGATTGCGATTCTGAAGGGGCTCGGCTGCACAATCGATATTAATAGCCACGATGGCCATACAGATATTATTGTTCAAGGCAAATCCTGGCGACATGCCGAGTTTTCAAGCCATCAATCGGCCCAGGAATGGGAGAAATGGCTGAAAGGATTCGGCTTTGAAGTAAAGCATTCCCACGATCATCATTGATGATCTGAAAGAATGAATCATCAACAATTGAAAGTTCACAGGCCAGAAAGATGAACTGGCTTTCACACCAATAAAACCGAAAAGGAGTTCTTTGTCACGGTAAAAAGTTTGTCAATGAAACTGTTTGTATTTGCCCTTTTGGTCGGCACCGTTCTGTCTGGTTCCCATGCTGTCAACGCAGCCAGTCTCAGCCGAGCCCAACAGTCACTTCAGCAGGCATCCGCCGACAAGAAGATGACTTTCATCATGTTCTTCAATAAGGACGACTCGACCACACGGGCGATGTACAAGTCCTTGGGAGAGGAAACGTCACAGATAGAGAACGCGACTGTGGTGGCTGTTAATGTGAATGATAAGGCGGAAAGCGATTCGGTGTCGCGTTTCGATGCCAGCCGGCTTCCCTTGCCTGCCCTCGTCGCCGTTGCTCCCAACGGAGCGGTTTCCGGTGTCTTTCCCCGTAAATTGAGAGCCGGGCAAATTGCCAATGCGGTCGTCAGTCCGATTCAGGCGGAATGTATCAAGGCGCTGCAGGATAAAAAAATCGTACTTCTTTGTGCTCAGCCAGACACCGGGGCTTATGTTCCGAAAGGAGTACAGGAATTCCAGGCTCAACCAGAATTCTCGACGCGAACGCATATCGTGAATGTTCGTGCCAGCGATCCTGTTGAAGCGAAATTCCTGAAGTTGTTCAACGTCCCCAATTCCGTTTCAAGGCCGGTTACTGTTTTCATGGCTCCTCCCGGAAAACTGCTTGGCGTTTACAAAACGGATGTCAGCAGCAAAACGCTGACACAAACCATCGTTGCAGCCGGGGAATGCTGTAGCGATCCGAACTGTAAACATCGCAAAAAAAACAGAAAGTAGTTTTCCATTCATTTTTTTGTATTACCAATCGACAAATCAAAGACTTCGCAGGAACAAAATCATTCACCCTGTTCCTGCAGGTCTGGCATCTTCAAGGGGGGAGATTTCATGAAACCTTATTCACTGATACTGAAAGAGCTTTGGCAACGGCCTACGCCGATGTTGACGAGCCTGGTTGCGGTTACTTTGGGAGTGACCGCATTGGTCGCGATCCAGAACATTACGGTCTATTCTGAACAGAAAATTGCGAGCGACATGGATGCACTCGGGGCCAATGTGCTGGTGTTGCCTCCTTCGGTCTCGCTTCAGAATTATTACTCTGCGGACATGCACGGCAAAACAATGCCTGAAACGTATGTGACACAACTGGCTTTGGCAAAGCTGCCTGGTGTGCAAAATCTGGCACCCAAACTCTGTGTCGAAGCCGATGTCGACAGCATTCCGGTTGTGTTGACAGGAATACTGCCCCGTTCGGAATTTGAATCGAAAGCCGCCTGGCAGGGAATGAGCATGTTGACGAATTCGGTCGGTTCGGATCGCGGATGTTGTGCGACAGGTATTACCGGGGGCGACGAAGATGAAGACCCGGCTTCCCTGGCAACGAAACGATCGATTAAGGATTTGGGCAAGGACGAAGTGATTCTTGGCTCCGAAATCGCAACCCAGTTGGGAGCCCAAAAGGGTGATAAAATCACGCTGTTGGAAAAAGAATTCAAAGTATTGACCGTTTTGCCTGAAACCGGAACGATTGACGACGGGCGACTGTTTGCCCACTTGCATACGGTTCAGGAATTGGCGGGAACAGGGCCGGTTGTGAACGTGATTGAAATTATGGCCTGTTGTGAAGACGCAGCCGGTGATTTGATCGGTTCTCTTTCCAAAGAACTGCCCGATACCCGAGTGATCACCATTTCGCAAGTGGTGGAGACGCAGGTGGCTGTCAATGGATTGATGTCGCGTCTGTCGTGGCTGTTCTTTTCAATTTTGCTGCTTGTCGGCGCAGCCAGCATTGCCAGTGTGATGTATTCGAACGTCTCGGAGCGTCGAAAAGAAATCGGCACCTTGATGGCACTCGGAGCCAGCCCCGCATTTGTCACCAATCTTTTCCTCGGCAAAGCCACCATTCTCGGTTTTGTCGGTGGATTGGGCGGTTTTCTGTTGGGAACCGTTCTGGCCTACATTCTTGGCCCACAATTGTTGGATGTGGCGGTGCAGCCGATGCCTCAACTCTGTTTGATCGGCATAGGCGTTGCGACACTGGTAGCCGTTGTTGCCAGCTATTTACCGGCCCGTCGTGCCGCCGGTCTCGATCCCTGTCTGGTCTTTAACGATGCGTAGTCCCCAATCCCTCATGATTCAGGACTCGTTGTGTGCCGTGCACGGGCAGTCAGAAGAATTGACAGTCCGCCTGGCGGTTCCTCACGGTTCTATTACACAACATCTTTATACAACAACTTAAAATGAAGGAATCATTTCAATGTATTCACTGGAAAATGTGATCAAGAAATATGAGCGTCACGGGCAGGAAGTTACTGCTCTGGACGAAACAAACCTGGAGATACCGGATAACGATTTTGTTGCCATCATCGGCCCGAGCGGCAGCGGAAAAACAACAATGCTTTCGCTTCTGGGAGGCATGCTCGCACCGAGTTCCGGTCGAGTGGTTCTCGACGGGATTTCGCTTTATGCCCTTTCGGTCAAGGAGCGAACAAAGGTACGTAGCACGAAGATCGGTTTTGTGTTTCAGACGTTCAACCTCATTCCCTGGCTGACGGCTCAGGAGAATGTGCAAATTCCGCTTGTTCTTTCCGGTTGCAGCGTGCAACAGCAACAGGAACGCGCTGCAGCGATGCTGGAAAAAGTCGGTCTGGCGGAACGCATGAGGCATAAACCAAATGAAATGAGCCAGGGGCAACAGCAACGGGTCGCGCTGGCTCGTACGTTGGCGAACGATCCACAGATCATTCTGGCTGACGAACCGACCGGCAACCTCGATCCCGAAACACGCGAGCAGGTGATGGAGTACCTCACGGAGTTTCATCAGGACGGCCGCACGATCGTGATGGTCACCCACGATGAAGCCGCCGCCAAGTTCGCCACGCGAACCATTCGCCTGGTCTCAGGAGTTGCATCAGAAGTAAAAGCAGAAGTACAGGCAGAAGCCGCTTAATCGGCCTGTCCGTTCTGTAATCGTATTGAGGAGATGTTCCTGGTCCTCATCGTTCGGAGCAATCCGGGCGGTGGGGGCCGCCCCATTTATCAGCTTGTTATCTTATCAGGGATAACTTCGCAAAAAATCGAAAAGGTGCCTCTCAACGCCCCTGCTGTCTGAAGAAAACAGTAAAACGTGCATCTAACCGGTTATCGGGGGGCAATCGACTGGGCGATCTGCAGAATGAGTAGAAGATTGGGAATGTTGCACATGCGTTGCCATGCACGAAATCGCCTCTATCTGTAATCTATTTGCAACTGTGAAACATAATGCCCCCTGGAACCGGCATAACGGTCACAAGAGGAAAGCAATCCTGTGAGTGATGCTGAACAAAATGATCAAACGCAGCTTCCGTGGTATTCC
>JALWSL010000186.1 GCA_027080405.1 Planctomycetaceae bacterium | reverse complement strand
GGCGAATATGGCACTTCGACAGATGGCCAAACCGGCGGATTTCGATTGGGCGATCTGGGTGACGGCTCAAAAGGCAGTACCGGCTTCGCTTTTGACATGGACGCTGGTGCTCAACAATTACCGGCTTGGTCGAACGGCTTTTCCCCCGCGAAATTTGATCATTCCCCTGATATTGACCGGCTTGACGATGCAGTTTACCGGCAATTTGATGTTCCAGTACGCGCTGGGGTATATCGGTTTGGCAATCACGGTGCCGATCACTTTCGCGTTACTGCTTGTCTCGGGAGCAGTTTGCAGTCGATTTGTTCTGGGGGAACCAATTACGCTGCGAACCCTGTTCGCACTGACGATCCTGATGATTGCCGTTGTGATCCTCAGCTTTGGGGCAGGCGAAGCCTCCCGGGCAATTCTGGAAAAGGCGACGACTTTCCAGTTCATCCTGGGAATTGTTATCGCTTCCATTTCCGGAATTGGATACGGCGTGTGCGGTGTTGTTATCCGCAAGAATGTAAGGAATCTGCCGGTTTCTGCCACGTTGGTGTTGATCAGTACCACGGGTGTGGTTGCCATGGGAACCTTTTCATTTTGCAAGCTTCCACTGGAAAGAATTCTTGCCACCACTCCCGAAGAATATGGAATCATGCTTTTGGCCGGCATTTTCAATGCAGCCGCTTTTTATGCCATCGGAGTTTCCTATCGTTATCTCACCGTTACGCAGGTGAACATGGTCAATACCTCGCAAATTGCCATGGCGACTCTCATGGGCATCGTTTTTTTCATGGAACCGATCACGCCCTGGTTATTGGTTGGTGTTCTATTGACGGTCATCGGATTATTCATGATGGATAAACATGGATAAACATGGAAAGAACCCGATGTCTCTGGACTACACCTCTGTACTGAATCACTGTGTTGAATCTCTGTGCCAAAACTCCGAGCTGAAGTAGAGACACGACATGCATGATGAAATGCACGATGAACTCGATAAAAAAACGGTCGAGCCCCTTTTTCCCGACTGGTCCGTCGAAATTCACGAGCAGTTGCCTTCGACCAACCAATACATGATGCAAAAGGCGGCAACGATCAAAACCCCCGCGACAGTTGTCGCCCTGCAGCAGACACAGGGCCGTGGCAGGGGCGGAAACAGTTGGTGGTCGGATCGTTCTTCCCTCACTTTTTCGGTGATGTTTTCCCCTGAAAAATCCGGCTTGGCACGGGAACGGCAGCAATTACTTTCGTTGATCACGGCGGCACTGGTTCGCAATTCGATTCTGGCCGGTGGAGATTTCGAGGCGTCCCGTTTCCAGTTGAAATGGCCGAACGATCTTTATCTGGACGACAAAAAAGTTTGCGGCATCCTGCTGGAACAACCGGGTATTCCCGATGATGTGATCGTGATCGGCATCGGCCTGAACGTCAATAATTCCTTTCGAGACGCTCCGGAAGAAGTCCGCCAAAAAGCGATTTCCCTCTACGATGCGTTTGGAGAAAAACTGCAACTGACAAAAATTCTGGTTTCGCTCATGGCGGGATTTCAACAGCTTTTCGAAAACGAATCCTTCAGGCAGGATCTGTTTCCCGCCGCGTGGGAAAAATGTCACGTTCTCGACCAGAAATTGGTAACCATCGATCAGGCCGGAACGAAAATGACTGGCCGATGTGAAGGGATCGACGAAAATGGAGCGTTAATTTTGCGTGACATGTTCGGATTGCACCAGATCCACTCCGCAGTCATTCTGGATTGGGAGTAGTGCATCTTCAACTCTTGATTTTTGAGTTGGGACATCAAATGAGTGCGACAGCGGAACATGAACCACAATCGTGATCCACGATAAGACAGCGTCCAATTTAAGGC
>JALWSL010000185.1 GCA_027080405.1 Planctomycetaceae bacterium | reverse complement strand
GCCATCACAGGCGGGGGAATAAACATCTGTGCATTTGTAAAGGATTTCGGTATTTGCGGCGCGCGTTACGAACCCGTGCAAAAAGCCCGCCGGTATCCAGAGCTGGCGGCCATTTTCTGCTGAAAGCTCGGTGCCAAACCACGCGCCATAAGTGGGGCTGCCTTTGCGAATATCCACCGCAACGTCAAACAGAGCGCCTTGCCCGCAGCGCACCAGCTTGCCCTGCGCATGGGGTGGCGCCTGAAAATGCAAGCCGCGCAATGTGCCGGCTTTGTTTGACAGTGAATGATTATCCTGCACAAATTCGGGCAGATTCAGTCCCGCCTCCCGCAACGTTTTTTTATTCCAGCTTTCTGAAAAAAATCCCCGCCCGTCTGCAATTCTGTCGGGTTCAATCAGGTAAACGCCTAGCAATATTGTTTCAGAAATTTTCAAATTCGGGCCTCATCTGGTTTTTTGTTCTCTAGGTATAGCGCACCAATCTATTTATGGGAATTGAGCTTTGGTCTAAATACAATGTAACTAAAAAACACCGAAAGCCCACGCGCTTCGCTAAAGAGTTAAGCTACGTTACTGTTATTAAAAACGAGGTGTTCGCAGCATCGCCGACGGCGCTAAAAAATTATTAAATGGTTGCAGCCGCAACCCCTTTTTTTGCCTTTTCATATAGGTCCCATTCATTTGTGACACAATTTTCGACAAGTTTCTTTTCACTTGCGTTCAATTCATCCCATTGCACACGGTGTTGCGAAATATTTTTCTTTTCAGGATTAATCTTACGACTGGTTTGAGTTCCGAAATAGTCGACTATACCCTGATAGAAACCCTCCAGATTCTCAAGAACTCCGAAGACAACCGCCTCGTCCAGATTCTTCGCCGCTTGATACGCAATGCGGTCTAATGTTGCCCCGTTCTTCAAACGCAATTCTCTGTGGCGAGCTGAATATCCAGAGGCAACTTGCCAGATTTGGGCATTGTCGATATTCATGCGAATTTCGGGCCGATCAGAGCTGAAGAATTCGCTTAGTGACATTGGCTCGATATATCGCGAGCCGATAAGCGGAATGTTGTTGCCTGGAAACATCACGTATGAATATAGAGATAACAGCCGCTCGATGGGGTGGCGCAACAATACAAAAGCATCGGCCTGCGCGTCTTTGACAAAATCAAAACCCAAGTGAGACATAAAAAGCATCGGTCTTTGTATCTTGAGGTTTTCAAAACGGGGAAAATGATGGAGATCTTTCTCGTCAAAAATGTTCTTCGAATCCACCTGACTACCCATAAAGCTTCGAATCGAGGTTCCTCCAGCTTTGGGGATGTGCACGAAAACGACATTTTTTTTGAGTTTCATTAAATTGAGATCCTTTGCAAACCGTATTTCCGTGTTGATACATGAACGTGACTTTCACAGAAACCCCTAAAGGCCTACTCGAAACGCTTTAAAACCGAGTATGGATGCGGGCTGTTGCACGCCAGTGATGATTGGCTGTTGGCTTCTAAATAATTTCGATTGCACTAGCTGCTTTCGTCGCTATTTGTTTCATGACTATTTGTTTGCTTTCTGTTTTTTAACAAAAGCCGCGATTTTTTTGGCGAGATATTTTTCACTTTCCTTTGTTACGTCTATGTATTGGGTGTTTTCGAACCCCCAGACAGTAGATGTAGAATCAGGGCAATGGCCCACCAGATATGGAAAAGCGATTATGACCTTGGTTTCGTCCCGATTTTCGAGATAGCGATCAATTGTATTGGTTTCAACGTCCCGGTTTTCAGGATCCCAGGTAGAAAGAAACTTCATGATGTCTTCGTTATAAATGTTGAAAACCATGCTAACCGTTCGGTCGATGTGCACAAAAGT
>JALWSL010000184.1 GCA_027080405.1 Planctomycetaceae bacterium | reverse complement strand
GTACAGGAACCGAAACGGATATCTCTCCGTCTGCTCCAGCTTTGACGGCATCAGATTGGAACTGCACCTGGTTACCGTCCGCGTCTAGCACCTCTACTTCCATCTGATATCGCCGGGCCTGAACACCCTGCGATTCTATATGCACTTCGGTCCAACAACCGACCTTGTACGTCCCCGCCAAACCAACACGCACCTGTAAGCGCTGTTGTTCATCTGCATAGACGCCACCAGCAAAAAACACAGAAAGTATCGCCGCAAAACAGAACAACAATAAGGAAGACTTGGCAAATGGATGGTGCATGGGATTTAACAAAATTCGATTCGTGCTTTTCAGGTCTTCGATGGAAGAGACAACCCTCTTGCATGGTGCCGCGATGCGATCCCCTCCTTCGAATCCAACCGCCAAACAAGACTCGCCGGATTTCCACTCTGAAAAAACCGGGGAATTCCAACAGCCGCGCTCAGATAATTCACCTGTTGGCGGTACATCAAACTAAAGAAAAAACGACCAGGAAATGACAGCGACAATATCCACGAACATCATTCATAAACAGGAAACAACCACGAACAGGGCACACTTCCTCCAAAGCTTGCCAGCAAGTCATTATTTCAGATCGCGATAAGCCGCCCATGATAGTAACAGTTCTACGAAAAAATGCAGCCATTTGTGGGAAGAAGGAGAAAGTATCTCCAAACTGAACGGACAAAAACGATGCGGCCCGAATAATCGCCCCAAGACAGCATGAACATAACAGTATACAGAAAGGATATACAGAGAGTTGAGCAGGAGGCATTGCTGCCTCTCATCCAGCCGATTTAAGCCCCCTGCTCCTTGATGCTTCAGAAGCACGCGATCAGGGACGAGCAAAAAGCATGGAGGCTCCCGGCAAAGCAGCATTTGGCGAGTCAAAACTGGTCGGCTGAATCGCCGTCACCGCTGGACGTCTCAGGAAACGCAGAGCAGTTGGCCCCTCAAGATTTGAACCTTTTTGCCGCCATTGCTCTTCATTGTTGTTGCGTTCTGGAGGTTCACGTAACGATTCGAGAGGGGGCAATTCGATCTCTACCGGTATTCTTACCTTTTCTTCTTCCGGCATCATCTCCGGCATGGTCGACGCGGGAGCGCGCAAAGGAGGAGGACCTACTTGATCGCTATCTTGTTCGCTATCCGGCTGTACCGACTCGACGGGAAGTCCAGGTGGTTCCGAACTGACCGGAATCTTTTTCAAAAACTCTGTGCCCGCTACCTCTCCATCTGGAAGATCCTCAACTTCCGATACGGTGGCAGCAGAAGACGAATAGCTCGAAACAGGACCGTGCAACCAACGAAATTCATTGATCTCTTGAATGGAAGAGGGATCGAGATGCCGGCGTTCAAAGCCCAGTGATAGACGGCGGTAACTATTGATGTCGAGCCATGTAGTTCGTAAATCAGGCCTGCGACTGATCCAGGTCAATGTACAACCGGAGCAACAGATCAGGACGAGACTTCCCACAAGGAGAAGATGGTTCCTTTGCAGGAAAGGGGGGGTATAGGCAACACGGATACAATACGGCCATCTCATAAAAATCGTTGCCATGAAAGTTGAGTAAAATTTGTACCGAAACGCCGTCCTGTGTCCGATCTCGCCACACATTTCCCCAAAAAACGCCCGAAACCGCAGATTCCGTACTACTCTTATCGACAACCTCGGCTGCAACACTTCACTCGGCAAAACCTCATGTTCAGCCTGAATGCAGAAATAGAAGGGCAAAATATCACTTGTGGAAAATGAATGTCGCAACTGGCCCTTGTTCTCAATGAAATTCTTCACTGGGAACAAAAGAACAAGTAAACAGTAGCACAAAATCCCACACAGCCTGAAC
>JALWSL010000183.1 GCA_027080405.1 Planctomycetaceae bacterium | reverse complement strand
AGTCAGTAGTGCAGTGATTGTGTTGCGACCCTGGGGGCTGACGGTGTAACGATGAGTTTTTGATATTTTATGGACCAGACCATGCGCACGCAGAATCCGAATCAAGCGAGTTACTTTCGCCATCTGACGACGACGCTCCTCGGGCGAGTCGGCATCGCCAAACAAAACCTGACGCAGATCGCGATTGCGAAAGCCTTCCAGCACGAACTCTCCGCTCTGAATCGCCTGGAGCAACTTCGCATCATCCTGAGCCAGCGGGTTCAACGCCCGCACCGAACGCCCCTTCCATTTTGTTCGCTGGCAAACAGCCGCCGTCATTTCCGCCAAGGTTTCCGAAGCATCCACCGCAGACAATCCTTCCAGATAACGTTCGTTCGACTTCTGACTGATTTCGCCACGGCGATTCAAATCAGCCACCCCTTTTCTCATCCGTTGCCAACTCGGTTCTCCCGTCGGATTATTTTCAGAGGCACGAAAGACTTTCATCTGCCGGGTTTGATTGATGGTCGTTTCCACACGAAGCACAGAACGCTGTTTATCGTACATCTTGACCGAATTACCATTCAAAGCATGCTTGACACGCACTCCTTCCACGCGCGAGCCAAGATGAGAAATCAGTTCTGCTTTTTTGAATTGCTGTATGCAAGGTCGCTTGCCGAGAAAACGCAGGATATCCTGGCAACCGAAGCCGACCATCGCATGTCGAACCAGTCGCGGGTAAAGTGCCGACAATGCCTCAGACGATTTGAACATCACATCGCTCGCCCATTCGGTTTCATCAGCAGACCAATAATGTTGCATCAAGTCGTCCCCAAAAAGATGGGAGTGCGAACGATGCACCTGGCCCAGCACGCGATCCAGAAGTTGCGACCAATCGGTTTTCAACTGGTTGTCCAAAAGCTGTTGAGCGCGGTCAAGATTGGCCACATCTGCAAAACAATTCTCTCGCCGTTCAAAACCAATTCCCTCTTTCACCATCTGTCGCGACAACCACTCACGACCGTTGATCACAACATGCACGGTAAACGGAAACCAGGTTTGCAACCGCACGTTGAGCCATCCCAACTCAGGATCGATCAGGTAAAAGTATTGATGCAGACACTTGCCATTGTGCGAATGGAGTTCCAACTTTTTGGCCTCTCGATTTCGTCTGATCTGAAAAGTTTTGCACGGCTCCACCGCCGTCAGGATGGCGACCAATCCCTCGGTGATCCCATCTTGCTCGGCGATTTCTCGGGCGACATTTTCCTTCCGCACACTACTGGAAGGCAGATACTGTATCGGGCGATCTTGCTGTTGTGCCAGTTCTTTGGTCGATTGCTTAATCTGATCGGTCAGTCCCATGGAATACTCCTTAAAATCTTTCAACAGCACTTTTGCTCGCCACAGCCAAGACATCAATCCCTTGGTATTGGCCAGCCATCGCAGCGTTCCTCGAAACCGCACGCGATCAAATCCGCTGAGTGTTCCCTTGATTTCTTCGGCATGTTGTGTCAAAAATGTTTTCATCGCGTGGCTCCTTTGCTTGGTGAGGGAATCTGTTTGTCAACTAACTCCATCACACTACAACAAGGAGTGAAGTTCCCCAAAGTTTGTGGGCGCTGGTACGGGTTAGTGAACGTTGGGAAAATGTTCCCTTCGATCGTCCTTGGAGGATTTGCCTTCGTCGGAGCCGGGTGTCGGTCACTCACGATGAGCTGGTGACTGACACCCGGTGGAGACGTGGGCAAATCCGGACTTTGCCTTTGTTGGTGAGGGAAGAGGAACATTACGCCTTCCCTCGCTTCTCGAATTCCTCCGGACTTAAATAACCCAGCGAGGAATGTATTCGCTCTCGATTGTAAAACACTTCGATGTACTCGAAAAT
>JALWSL010000182.1 GCA_027080405.1 Planctomycetaceae bacterium | reverse complement strand
CATCTGTTTGAAGAATGAGCAACGATTCTCTGGCGATCAGACGATCCTGTATTTCATCCAGGGTTTCCTGCATCAACGACATAAGTAGAAGTCCTGTGCTGTGATGATCCATAACGGAAACGAGCCACGACGGAAACGATCGGTACGTTGTGGCTCATTGCGGCCCGTTTGAATGGTGACGTTGTACCGGTAGCCTAACAAGTTTGTGTGCAGTTTTCCCGTTCAGGCTGCATTGGTCGCAAAATTACACTGGCCGCGTACATGATTACATTGGCCGCATAATTGTTACGACCCGTCATCCACTATCTGCAAGTGATGTCGGAAATAGTAATTGTGACTGTTTGAGGCAAAAAAGCAACGTAGGGTTACGGTAGATACTGCGGTAAACGCCCATTGAAGCAGTAGCGTGGTTGTAACGCACGACATGCGGGATGCCTGTCCAAAGGCGCGTCTCGACGCACCCTGCGACTCTGCGGCTCTGCAATCCGGCTGCTTTGTTTAATCGGTTAACTCTTTTTCTGATGCTATTCAACAGTTTCGCATTCTGGATTTTCTATCTTGTGGTGGTGCTGTTGTATCACCGCCTCAACCATCGTGCGCAAAATGTGCTCTTGCTCGTCGCGAGCTATTTCTTTTACGGCTGCTGGGATTGGCGTTTTTTAAGTTTGATTATTCTTTCGACGCTGGTCGATTATGTCGTGGCGAACAGAATTGTCGAAACCGATTCCCCCCAAAAACGCCGGTCGCTGCTGACCATTTCGATGGTGACCAACCTGGGGATTCTCGGCTTCTTCAAGTATTACGGTTTCTTTGCGAACGAACTCGATGCGTTTTTCACGACCATTGGCATCCCGGCGATGCTGCCGACGTTCAAGGTGATTCTGCCTGTCGGGATTTCCTTTTATACGTTCCAGACGATGAGCTACACAATCGACGTCTATCGGGGTGATTGCAAACCGGCTGGCAACCTGCTCGATTTTGCCGTTTATGTTTCGTTCTTTCCGCAACTGGTCGCAGGCCCGATCGAGCGAGCGGCCCATTTTCTGCCGCAGGTGACATCAAACCGAATCTGGAAGCCGGACTATTTCCGGGAAGGACTGTTTCTGGTGGTCATGGGATTGTTCAAAAAAATTGTCCTGGCGGACAACATGGCTGTGCTCGTCAATTCGATCTTCGACACTCCGCTTGCGGAACTGAGCGGGCTTGAAGTGCTTGTTGGCGTGTACGCGTTCGCCTTCCAGATTTACGGCGATTTTTCCGGCTACTCATCAATCGCGCGAGGCATTTCCAAATGGATGGGATTCGATTTGATGAGGAACTTTCGGATGCCCTATTTTGCTGTCGATCCGTCCGATTTCTGGAGACGCTGGCACATTTCGCTTTCGCAGTGGCTGCGCGATTATTTGTATATCCCGTTGGGCGGCAACCGGCACGGACGATTCAACACGTATCGCAATTTGATGCTGACGATGCTGCTGGGCGGCTTGTGGCACGGTGCGAATTGGACGTTCGTTGCCTGGGGGGCGTTTCACGGAATCATTCTTTGCCTGTATCGCCTGTTCGATGAACATCGTCTGAAACAGTTGGTAAACGACGGAAAAAAAGGGACTCCTTCCGGCCTGTCCCGTGCTGCGAAAATGGTCTGGATGTTCCATTTGATCTGTATCAGTTGGTTGCTGTTCCGGGCAGAAACAATTTCGCAGGCCTGGGGAATGCTGCAACTGATGACAACCGATATCACGTACACGCCGCTGGTCTCCACTGTCATCGGGATGCTCCTGTTTTATGCCGGCCCATTGATCGCGTTTGAAGCCTGGATCGAATGTCGCGGGAAACATTTTTCGCTGTTTGATCTCCACTGGAGTTGGCGCGGAC
>JALWSL010000181.1 GCA_027080405.1 Planctomycetaceae bacterium | reverse complement strand
CTGCAAATGTCGCTCCTTTTTTCCGAGCAACCCCGGACAGTCGTCCTGCTGGGAGCAGATTCGCTTCCCGATCCCCCGCTGCTGAATGATCAGGGAACCGCTTTTCTGGATCACTGGTTTCTTTCGGAAAGCGATGCGCAGAAAATTCATCTGGTCACCGATAAAACACCCGCAAATCCGAAGCCGGATCGTCCGACGAAGAACCAGGAATCGAACCGGGAAAAAAATTCAGACAAGTCTTCACCAGAGGACCCTGATAATGAAGATCCTGAAGAACGAGAGGCGCTATTGAAAGTGGCGAGTGAAATTCGTCTGCGTCTTGATGAGCGAAGCCGCCTGCTGGAAGAAAAAAGAGAGGCTCTACTCAAGAAAGAGAGCAAAGTTTCCCAACTGAAACAGAGCCAGATCGAAGCGCTCGAGGAAGAAATCAGCCAGCTTTTTTCAGCCGGGAACATACAGGTGCTGATCATCATCCCTGACGGTTTCGATGAGTACATCAACAGGGAAAATGAGCGTATTGCGCAACATGAACAGGAAATTGCCCCTCCCGGAAAAAAATTGCGTCCTTTCATCCTGCGGAATTCTGCTATCGAAAAGTCATCGCTGGCATACGGCCCGGTGCGTGAAGTTTTCGATGCCTGGGAACAGGAGATTCTCAACGAACGGTTGAGCCTGGCCAATCTTCCGTCTGATCTGACCGCGCCGGTGAATGTCGAAACATTGGATCTGGCCAAGGGGAGCGAACTGGCCGCCAATGTCTGGAGCAAGCTGTTTCCGGCGATGCTCGTATTGATGGCGATGACGGGAGCGTTTTACCCCGCGGTTGACCTGGGAGCCGGGGAAAAAGAACGCGGAACGATGGAAACGCTGCTGATCTGCCCGGCGTTGCGCAGTGAAATTGTGATCGGCAAATTCCTGACCGTTTTGCTGTTCAGTCTGGTCACCGCGATTCTCAATTTGACGATGATGGGCGCAACCGGTCTGCACATGCTGAATACGGCGACCAGCGGACAATTGAGTCAGATGGGCGACTTCTCCCTGCCCGGCATCGACAGTTTGATTTGGGTCGCGGTTCTGGCCGTCCCGCTGGCAGCGCTCTTTTCCGCCTTAAGCCTTTCCTTTGCCCTGTTCGCGAAAAGCTCCAAGGAAGGTCAATACTACCTCACTCCCCTGCTGACCGTGACAATGGGCCTGACCATTTTCTGCCTGTCCCCTGCGGTTGAAATCACCCCCTTTTACAGTCTCGTCCCGGTGATGGGGCCCGCGCTGCTGCTGAAAGGAGTTCTTCTGGGAACGGCCGGCCCTGAAGGAATTACCTGGTATGTCGCTCCGGTGCTGATTACCAGCTTTCTCTATTGCTGGCTGGCTCTCAAATGGGCGATCGAGCAATTCCATCGCGAGGAAGTGCTGTTCCGTGAATCGGAACGCTTCGAATTCAAACTGTGGATCCGTCACCTGTTTCGAGACAAAGAGGAAACTCCCAATTTTGCAGAAGCGGCGTTCTGCTTTGTTCTGATCATGTTTCTGCAGTTTGCGCTGCTGAAAACATTCGGTTCGGAATTGCAGAAAGCTCCGCAAGGTGAACAGGGCATTACGATGCTGCGTCTGCTGGTTGTTCAACAGCTTGTCATTATCGCCTGTCCGGCCCTGTTTATGGGAATTCTGTTGACGAGCAATCCGATAAAAACTTTCCAATTCAGAATGCCCGCCGGCAGATATCTTTTATTGGGGATGCTGCTTCCGTTGGTTTTGCATCCGCTCAGTCTGGAATTGCAAATGCGGCTCGACTGGTTTTTTCCTGCCTTGCCAGCCCATGCAAAAGCGGCTCTGGCGGCGATGGGGGACAGTACCATTCCTCTCCCGCTGGTCCTTCTTGCTT
>JALWSL010000180.1 GCA_027080405.1 Planctomycetaceae bacterium | reverse complement strand
CCGGAGAATCGCTGCGTGAAATGACCCTGCTGACCAATGCGTTTGAACAACGGGCCTTGCCGATCGAACTGGGACGGGCAACACAGGCGATTCAAATGTACGGGACCAATTTGGCTGTCGCCGGCGAAACGATTCAGGAACAGGGACGTGTGCTGATCCATTACGACACGGATCAGGAAGAATCGTTCTGGCGGTTACGGCTTTCCTCTGCCCCGAAAATTCTGTTTGCCAATTCGTCGGGGTCTACTTTCATCCGCTGCGTCGATGCCAGCGGCAACCTTTTCGATACCTCCCGCGTCCAGACCGGTGCTCAATTCAAATACAGCTATCCGATTGAACGCACGCTTGATCTGACAAAATCCTCAACAGGACGCGTTCGCCTGGGGCACTATTCCGATCCACCCAACAGGTTGATCTATTCAGGCCAAGAAGTCAGGTTACTCAACTCATCCGGGCAGGTGGCCCGTTCGATGCGACTCTCGGCGGCTGCACAAAAAATCGCCGGGACACCTCAAGCCGTCTTCTGGGCAAATCGTGCGGGAATCCATTATACTCCCTGGGATACGACAACACCCGCCGTTGCCGATTGGCTCAGCCCGGTTGAAAAAGAAGAGACGAAATTTCACAACTGGACCGATCTGATCGCAATCGATAAACAGACACTGCTCGGGCTCAGCAATCGTCGTACCTTAATTGGTCTGCAAATTCGTGAAGACCCCAGCCGGCATCTGGCCCAGTCCGGGCTTCTCGAACTGGAATCAAAAGCGATCGGCCAGGGAACCTACGATGGCGAAGTTTACTGGCTCGCATTGGAGGACGGTTCCGCAATCGCGTTCGATCCGCGTTCGCTGGTCATCCGCCATCAGGCCAGGTTCAAATCAACACCAACTGCGGGGCCTTGGCGCGTCGGCAGAGCTGTTTATACCGAACTGGATGCGACAAAACTTTCCGCCAGGAGTGCAAAGCAATTCGATAAAGAAAACTGGTCACTCCCACTGGGCAACTCTCCACTTGCCTCGGCCCCGTCTCCACTCGATGAAAAACGGTTATTTCTCTGCACAAACGATGGAACCTTTCTGGTGGTGGAGGCTGATTCCGGAAAGAAAATATCCGAAGGGAAATTGCCTGCGGCAATCAGTTGCCCTCCCGTAACCATCGGCAAAATGCTGTTTCTCGGTTTGAAAAATGGTTCGGTGGCCAGTGTCGAGATTTCTACCCTGCTGGGCGAAAAAGAGTGATTGAGCGAGAAAGAGCGACGGGGACGAGCTGCTGAGCGGTTTTGTGTTTTGTACCAACGCCAAACGACGTTACATCTGCTCCCACATGATTTCACTGCCGGGAAAGACCGGGCCTTCCAGGCAACTACGGCGGTAATCCCACTCTCCTTCAGCCTGCTTTATCGGAACCACACAACTGAAGCAGGCGCCAAAGCCGCAAGCCATCGGAGTTTCCAGCGAGACCCAACATTCCGTTTGGTGATCGGCACACAAGCGGGCAACGGCCTGCATCATGCGAACCGGGCCGCAAGTGAAGACGATTTTCGATTCGCCCGGATTTTCCGTCAGCATCGGCTGCAATAAGTCGGTGACCAGCCCATGATGCCCCGCGGTTCCATCTTCGGTACAAAGTTGAATATCGAGTCCTGCGATATCGGATAGGTCGCTCATATCGGCACAGAATCTTTTTTCGCGAACGCCATAAATCAGCGAGGCTTTTTTTGCCCGAATGCGTCGCCTGTCTGTGGTTGTCCCGTACTTTTTCTGCATCAAAGCTTCGCGTGAAGTCGCCACGAATGGCGTATAACCGATCCCGCCAGCGACCTGAATGAGGTGATCTGTTTGAACCGCAGGAAAGCCATTGCCAAGCGGCCCCCAGATTT
>JALWSL010000179.1 GCA_027080405.1 Planctomycetaceae bacterium | reverse complement strand
TTACGATCCGGTTGGTCAGGGGGAACGGTATCAGGTTCTTTCGGAGCAACCAAACGAATATTTTCGAGGCAACAAACACTACAAACCACCTCATCCGCGGGTACAACTTTTTTGTACGGCGGAGCATACCCTGATTTCTGTCAGTGCGATTCCGTTGGGAAGCAACGCGGCCCGATATCGAATTTGGGATGGCATTCGTGGTATCGATTATCTGCTCACGCGCCCCGATATCGACAGGGAGAAGATCGGTTGCACCGGAAATTCCGGGGGAGGCACCTTGACCAGTTACATCATGGCGTTGGATGAACGTGTTCAATGCGCAGCTCCCGTCTGTTATTCCACCATGTTTCGTTATTTAATCGACAACAAAGGTCCACAGGATGGAGAGCAAAATATTTTCAACCAACTTGCTTTTGGAATGGATATTTCCGCCTATACCTTGATGCGGGCACCCAAGCCGACCCTGATTTGTGCGGGCACACGCGATTCCACATTCAGCATCGAAGGAACCTGGGAACTGTTTCGGGAGGCAAAACGATTCTACACCCGCATGGGATATTTTGAGCGTGTTGGCATTATTGAAGCGGACGCTCCGCACGGCTTCACGATCAAACTGCGTGAAGGTTCTGCCCGCTGGATGAGTCGCTGGCTGTTGAAACAGGAAAAGAGAATCGTGGAAAAGGAAACGCCTGTTTTTACGGAAAAACAGTTGCAATGCTCGCGTTCCGGTCAAATTCTTCTTGATCCCGGCGAAAGATCGGTCTTCGAAATCAATGAGGAATTAAGTCGCCAATTAGCGAAAAAAAGGACGCCTCGCTGGAAAGAAGCCAGTAGCGATACCCGTAGAGAGATGGTCAGAAAAGTTTCTCGTATAGCCGGGCTGTCTGATATACCTCGTCCGAAGTTCGAGGAAGCGGGCCAGATTGAGCGGGACGGATATCGCATCAAAAAAATTATCCTGACACCCGATCATGGCGTCCCCTTGCCGGCGTTGCTGTTTCTGCCTGAAAAAGTCACGGGAAAGATGGTTCTGTACCTGCATGGCAAGGGCAAACAGGTTGATGCACTGGTCGGAGGGCCGATTGAACAGCGGGTCAAGCAGGGAGATATTGTGTTGGCGATCGACGTTCGCTGTTGTGGGGAACTTTCCCGCAAAGACACTCGACACATTGGTTGGTCTCACGGTTTGTTCGGCCCCAACTATCACGAATATATGCTCGCTTACATGCTGGGAGATTCGATTGTGAAATTCCGGGCCGAAGACACTTTGTTGGCCGCCCGATTTCTGGCCGAATATCAATCAAAAACAGAGCCACAACCGATCGAGTTGATCGCCATCGGGGAAACGGCAATCCCGGCACTTCACGCAGCGGCGCTGGAGCCCGCCCTGTTTGGACAGATTCATTTGAGCCACATGATCCGCTCATGGGAAGAAGTTGTCAAAACCCCGGAAACAGATAATCAGCTGATCAACACGATACACGGCGTATTGAAGGTTTACGATCTGCCCGATTTAGTTGAGATGATCGGAACGGAAAAAATCAACATCACGGAACCGGCAAGCGTCGGGGCAGAATAAACACGCCCGCTGATCAATACTGGCAGACGAACCAGACCAGATTTTTTTGTATCGGCAATTGCTGTATCACAGAGGAGGGGGGCATTGCGATTGGCGTGTGGAGACCGCTGTGATATCAACCGGCCCGGAATGTAAACGGTGCTTCGGGCTTCAGTGCTTTAGTCTTCAGTGCTTCAGTCTTCGAAAATGGCGATGCTGGCCGTGAAGCCATGAAGGTAGCTATGGGGGCCGATGGGCCCGATTTCACCCTGGGCGAAAATCCCGGCAACCGGGATCGGGCCATATCGCTCCCGCAAGGTCCCTGCATCGTGATGGGGGCTGTCAAACAGTTTTTTCCCTCGACCATTACAGGTAAACAGCAAGGCACCGGCGACCGGTTGCGGATGAGCTTCGAGGTCGTGATCGATCATCATTTGCAAGTCTTCCCGTGCTGTTTGTGCGTCGCGCACATGAAATTGAACGGTACGGCCGGAACGGATCGGTTGACTGACCGCGATGGCACCAGTTTCCGGGTCGCTTCCCAGGACATTGGAAACGAGAAAGTCTCCCCGCTCGAATTTTTCCTTGTATTCGTCGGTTACCACTCCCAGATGGGGGCCCTGTCTGACGAGTTCCTGATCTTCCGGGCTGAGTTCCTTGAACATCTCCCGAAACTGTTGCATCGTGGGGCGTCCGCCAACTTCGTAAATAATGTTTTTTTCGGATTTTGTGACAACGAAGGTGTGCCCGATCGGTCTGCAACCCTGTGAGACAATCGGACGGATTCGATGATCAGTTCGGCAGACGATCCCGACCGCTCCATGATTGATCTGTTCGCCGTTGAGAAACAGGCAACTTTCTCCCGGACCGATTCCACCATCAGCCACTCCACCAAAGACCGGTGAGGAGTCGAATGCTTTTTCCAGTTGGGGCAACGCCATATAAGGCGATGAAGAATAGGGCTCGCAGAACAGAAAAATGGTACAATGTTCTTTCGATGATTCCTCACGCGGTTCGGGGACTCCCAGACATTCGATACGGTCTCCGTCCCGCTCGAATGTCAGCTGAAAGGGCTGAATCTCGAAGTCAGTCTGTGTCATGACCCAAAGCACAATGCCCGGTTCCTGTTCGTACTCGTTGGAACCGGCGATGATGGTTCCGGTGGTGCAGCCGATCAGTTCCTGGCAGACGAGTCGATTCTGTATTTCCCCCGAGATGGTTGGAAAGTGGTCTTCGTGATGATGGGTCACAAACAGAAAAGCGAGGTCAACCTCTGCACCGTCCAGATCTTCCCCGATCTTCAGCAGTACTTCTTCAATCGCACTGGAAGTGACTGCTTCAAGACTGTGTTGAACATGGATTTTCATGGGGACTATTCCGTTTCCGATCCGTGGCAGTCTTTGCCCCGCAAGTCTGGTTCACTTTTCTGCTGCGCTCAATTTCGATTCCGGTTGAATTTCAGATCGCAAGTTGAATTTCACCTTGCAGTTGGAAAAACGCAACTGGTAAATGAACCACCCGTCGTATGTATAACAAATGAAACTGATTACCTCATCCGGGGCAATCACCCCCAAACGATATCCTGTTCAGGATATGTCAATCAAGCGAGTGGGGAAAATAGAAGCTGTTCGCGATAGGGAATGATGGACAGATCGCTATTTGACAGGGTTGCCTTTCCGTTTGGATCTCCCAGCATTTTGGAGAAGATGTTTTGCAATGCCGTTCGCTTTTGCTCTCCTCGATGGGGGAGAGCATCCATCCCGACCGGTTGTTTTACTGTTCCGAAGTGTTATCACAGCGGCAGCGTCACAAAAAACGGAAACTGTGAAACACAAAAAAGCAGGCAAAAGAAAGGTAATCTTCTGCCTGCCCTGACCATGCGGAATCGCTTCAGAAAATTATTGGGAAGCCGATTCTTTTTTCGGCTGCGGCTTTACTTTTTCAGGTGCTTTGGGAGGCGTTACTCCTGCAGCTGAGGCATGTTTTTCACCTTTCCCTTTATCGAGGAATTTGGGGCTCCACTGGTGTTCCTTGCGAGACAGGATTTCGTCGATCACTTTCTCGACCGCGTCCGCCTCCTTCGTTTTGCCCTGTTTGCGGGCCTGTTCGATGATCTCTCGTGCTTCCGGTATCAGTTCCATGTAGAAGCGTTCGGAGACCTCGTACATGCCGTGCCAGTGGGCGTAGTCGGGAGCCATCATCGATGCCCCGTGTCTTGCCCGGCGACCTTCATGATGCCAGAGATAGAACCAGGTGAATTCGATTTTTTCATCGAACGGGATTTTCGTAATCAATCCCTGTTTCTTCAGTTCTCCCATAATTGCTTTACCCGGTTTGGCAAACTTCTCGTTGAACAGGACAACAAAATCGTCGTACTGACTGTAGAAACTGTTGATATAATCCGGCGTATGGCAATGGGCACAGACATCTTTCATCCTGCCTCTTTTTTCCATTGCGCTGGAGTATGTCAGCTTTTCCCGTTCTGCAGGATCGGTTGTCTTCACCACTTTGTGATCCTTTGTTGTATCCCTCACCAGACTGACGGGTGGACGGTTTGTCCAGGAAAGTCGGGTTCCGGGATCATGTGTGATCGCCCCGCCATTTCGGCTGTTACCTGACATATGGCAGGTCGCACATGTTGGTGCCTGTGTGTAGTCCTTGCCAAGAACCCAGCTTTCCGCATCCAGATTCAGATGTTCCTTCAAGTCCCGGTAGGCGACACCATGTTTCGATTCCTCGAAAATTTCTTTCTGTGGATGATCCGGTCCCATGTGACATTTGCCACAGTTTTCCGGTTGACGGGCTCGCCGTGGTGAGAAATCGTGACGGGAATGGCAAGCTGAACAGGATCCGCGCGAGCCATCCAGATTCAACCGCCCGATCCCCGTATTCGGCCAGGTCTCTGGATGAAGAACCGGTTTGCCGTCTTTATCTTTCTTGATGTTGGCGACAACCTCTTTGGCGGTTGGCCGACCATTTTCGTCCGGTTTCAATTCTTCAAAAGTAATCTTGCTGCCATCCTTGCCCATCAAACCGACTTTACTGCCATGACACTGACGGCAACCGACAAACGCACTGGCAGAACCGTTCACTTTGATGATCTCGGGGCGTCCGGGTGTCGGTGAATGAGGGTTGAAGAAATTGATACCTCCCTCGTCGTCGCGGTAGCCTTCCACCTTTTCAGCCAGGAAGTTGTCGAGCGAAGCCAGAATGTTTCCCGCTTTTGCGTGGTGCGAGTGCTGGAACTCTTCCGCTTCTTTCTTGTGACAGCGGGCACAGTCTTTCGGTGTGACAACCGTTGCAATCAGAACTCCTTCGTGCATGAACGCATCGGCATCCTGTTTATCTGCCTTATGGCAATCAACACAACCCACCCCTTTCACAGCGTGGGTGCTTCCTTTCCAGTGATCGACAATGCCGGGGGTTCGCAATGCCTGCCCGTGACAATTGACACACCCCTGCGAACTGACCGGCACCGAGACGGGCGTTACGGCCAGGCCCGCTTCCTCCTTCTTCTTGATCACCTCGAGCGCCTGAACCAGCACCAGAGAAGCCAGGAAAATGATACCCAGTACGCCAATGACAATTCGCTTCGTTTGAAGTTTCATGATTCGCTCTTCTTAAATTTGCACTTTCAAAATGAACCCTGTGATTGCCTTCACTGGTGGGCAATTATTTCTCTTTCAACTCTCTGGCTAATGCAGAGCTTCCCAAAGGGTCATTCCCACGAGCATCAGCACGCCCGCAATTCCAACCCACACATGGAAATCCTTGTATTTTGTCGCTTTGACAATCATCGCATCGATAAACGGCCAGATAAGCATCACAAACACGATAAATCCTGAACTCAGAACAGCCACTGTCCCCGGGAACCATTTGAGCCACAGGAAGGACGGATAGAAGAACCACTCCGGCTTGATATGCTCCGGCGTTGTTAGCGGATCGGCATGCGTTCCGATTCCAGCCGGGTACAGCGTGGCCAGGGTCGAGAGAAGAATCATCAGGACAAGCCCGACTATCAGTTCGGTGTAGAGATGGTCGGGGAAGAAATCGAAATGCTTCGGCCCTTCTTCCGGTTCATCTTCAAATTGTAATTCAGAAATTCCCTGCAAACGCAGAATCGCGATATGCAAGGCGATGAGGATGACCATCAGCGTCGGCAAAACAGCAGCATGCAGGATGAAAAACCGCGGAATGGTGTTCTCGTTATAGGATTCTCCGCCGAGCAGCATCTGTTTGATTGTCCCGCCAACGACCGGGACGGTATCGCAGATGTTGGAAGCCACCGTCACCCCCCAGTAACTGAGTTGCTCAAACACAAGACTGTAACCGGTAAAACCGAGTAGCAACGTGCACAGCAGCAGGCACATGCCGATCATCCAGTTGATTTCACGTGGCTTTCGATAAGCAGCCGTGAAATAGACCCGCATTTGGTGCAGCACCACCGCTGCGATCATCAACGTGGCTGCCCATTTATGGACACTGCGGATATACCAGCCAAAATTGACCTCGTTGGTAATGCGTTCAATCGATTCGAACGCTGTCCCCGGCGACGGCTGGTAATACATCGCCAGCAGAATTCCAGTTACAATTTGAACGACAAACAGGTACGCTGGCGTCCCTCCCAGACACCACCACCAACGCCGCATATGGTTGGGGACAGGCTCGTTGGTCAACTCTGCCAGCTCAACGCCGGAAACAGGTAACCGCTCTTTGAACCAGTTGCCGATGACTCCCATGATTGTCGTATCCTCGTTCGTACCTGTCGCCGTTTTACTCTCCTGGTTTTACCCTCTTGAGAGAGCCGCCAAACCGCCTGCCAAACCGTCAACAATAAAAACAAAGTTGACAACGAAAGTGACGAATCAGACAAGCGATTTCGTTTTGGCGCGGATGTATAACAAATTATTCTCAACCTTTAATGTAAACTTGGGCAACGACTGACCGGCTGCTTTGGGAGGCCCGGCCGTTGCCTTGCCACTCGGGTCAAACGCTCCCCCATGACACGGGCAGAAATACCGATTCTTGTTCGCTTCCCAATGCACCTGACAGCCCAAATGAGGACAAACACTGGAAAGGGCGATGAAATCACTCGCATCCCCCTTCATGTTCATCCGCGTAATCACCGCCTTTTCTCCTGCGGGCGAAATGAATGTCAGCGAATCTCCCTGTTTCATGGATCCCAGATCGGTCACGAACTGCCAGCTCTTGTCCTTGGCGTTCGTCTGACGGGATGGATACAGAAATCGCAGAATAATCGAGGCAAAATACCCGTAGCCGGAAGCGAGCCCCAAGGCCATCCATAAACCGGAAAATCGAGCCATAAACGATCGCCGATCTTTTCCGTCAGAGCGGTTCCCGTCGACTGGGCAGCTCTCAGCTTTTTCAGCCTCTGATGTCATGACTGAATCCCTCGTTTATTTATTCGTTTACCATTAAAACAAAAAAAGATATTCCCATCACGATATCCTTTTCGACTATCTATATCGTGAATATCAAACCAACGAAAGAGAAAAACCGGTAACTGGGACAGTATGCCGCAGTGAATAGCAGATGTTGAGCTTCGGTAGCCGAACTTCAACATCTGCGAGGGAGGTTAAACTTCGCAGCGTCACCAGTGCAGATCAGTTCGAAGGGATCATGAGGCGCACTTATTTGCAAATTGCATCTATCTTTGTGAATGGGTAGATGATCAGCTTTCAGGTTCGAACAGGATGTCTGGCGAGGCTCCGAACTTTGCGGGAAGGGGCATGTTTTCGAACGAATCATTACCGTTCCCAATACGAGTTTGCCAATGCCCTTTCAAAACGAGTCGTTTTTCTCCCGCAATAAGAGACGGCACCCGCTTCAGCCCCCCTGTATTGCGAACCACAAGCAAGTGGTACTCCATCGGCTTGATCCACCCAGCCGGGATTTCATGGTCTTTAATTTCTTTTCCATCCCACCATGCCGTTATTCCCGGTTCGATCTCCAGAGTCAAATTCCGATCCCAGCAGGCAGGTAATCGGACAACGCAACGACTCCACACGGTTTCTTTGGAAACCGGACTTCCCGGAACTTCGATCAGCGACCAGTGGTCACTTTGAACCCGACTGGAGTTGGAATCTCCATCCAGTTCGGCAGCCCAAAGAATTCCCTGGAGAAAGGCACGGGTAAAGA
>JALWSL010000178.1 GCA_027080405.1 Planctomycetaceae bacterium | reverse complement strand
ATTTCTACCAACATGGCTGGTCGCGGTACCGATATTGTCCTGGGCGGGAACCCGGAATATCTTGCCTGGGAAGAATTGAAGCAGAAGTATGAATCGCGGCTCGATGTCCCCAAACATGAATGGGACGAGTGTGCCAGGAAAATCGCTGAACGGGAAGGGATGAAAGAGCAGGGCGATAAAATTCGCGAAGCGGGTGGGCTGTATGTGATTGGCACCGAACGGCACGATGCCCGCCGGATCGATTTGCAGTTGCGTGGGCGAGCCGGTCGGCAAGGAGACCCGGGATCGAGCCGATTTTTCATCTCGCTTGAAGACGATTTGATGCGAATTTTCGCAGGTGATTTCGTCCGCAAAATTCTCAGTTCACTCGGCATGAAGAATGGTGAAGCGATCGAGAGTCCGACGGTTACCAAGCAGATCGAAAAGGCGCAGAAGAAACGGGAAGAGCACAACTTCGAAATCCGGAAGAATCTGCTCGAATATGATGAAGTCATGGATGAACAGCGAAAGCGGGTTTATTCCTATCGGCAACAGATTCTCGACGGGGCCAACTGCAGGGAACTTGTGACCGAGATGATTTCCAGCCAGGTACACCGGGCAGCCTCTGTTTTTCTGACCGATCACTATCGCTGGGATACCATCGCTGCCTGGGCTGGACAGAATTTTGGGATTGAAGTTGATCCGTCCGATCTTCGTGGAATGAATCTGGAGCAACTGAAAAAACATCTTCACGATCTTTCCATTCGCCAGGCGGAAGATCTCATTCAGGAACAGATCGAAGAATTTCTGCCTGAGGGGGAAGATGAAAAGGAATGGAACTGGCTCGGTCTGTCCCGTTGGGCGAACTCCCGTTACGGTTTGAATATCAACGACCGCGAACTCAAAGCGGCAGGCCGGAATAAAGTTTTCCGGTTGATTTTTGATCGCGCCCTGAAGGCACTCGAAAAAATTGATTATTCCGGGGCAGAACCGTTTCTTTCTCCTGATCTTGGTGCCAAATCGATTTCCGGCTGGCTCGAACAGCAGTATGCGTTTCGGATTGAACCTGAAGAATTGAAGGGGCTTGAACCGGATCAGATCGAAGAACTGGTGCTGAATCGCATTTTGGACGAGTACCGTGAAAGAGAAATCCGTTTTCCTGTTTCGGTCGGAATGAGCCGATTCATGACGCGAAGCCGGTCTGGCGAACAGTACGACAGGCATGGACTGGCACGCTGGGCGGCAACACGTTTTCACACGGAACTGGATACCGAAAGCATCGAGCAGAAATCACGCAACGATCTCGAAAAGCTGCTTCATGAACGATCGCAGGCCTACTTCCAGGGCGATGAACTGCTTGATGAAATTGATCAGGTTATCGAAAAAACCTATGAAGGTGTCTCTGCCGAGCCAGGCGAAGCCGTTGAGGTTTCTTCGGAAAAACTCCAAAGCTTGGTTGATTGGACAAATCAGAAATTTGGCTCTTCTTTGGAGACCGGGCAGTTCGAAGGACTGACCCGCGAACAGGCCCGGAACCTGATTCTTCAACAGTACGACACCTGTTACCGTCCGGAATTTTCACATACCGAGCGGATGATTATGCTCGAAGTGCTCGATCACGCCTGGAAAGAGCACCTCTATTATATGGATCACCTGCGTGCGGGCATCGGTCTGGTCAGTTATGCCCAGAAAGATCCGAAGGTTGAATATAAACGTGAAGGGATGAAAGCGTTCGAAGCGATGTGGGATCGCATCGGTGAGCATGTCACGTCGGCTCTGTTTCGTGTGGAAAGTGAGAGTCCGGACTTTGTCAGTTCTCTGTGGGAAATCACTGCAGTGGAACACGACGAATTCGAGGAAGAACTTCCCCCCGAACCAGCCGGGTTTGAAAATGTCGTGGAAGGAAAT
>JALWSL010000177.1 GCA_027080405.1 Planctomycetaceae bacterium | reverse complement strand
GATTTGCATGCCGAGGCAGATACCGAAGAAAGGGATGCGGCTTTCGCGTGCAAAACGCACGGCTTCAAGCTTCCCGTCTACCCCGCGATGACCAAATCCGGGAGCCACCAATATGCCGTGCATGCCCTTCAGTTTGGATTTGATATTGCGGGCATTCAATGATTCGGAATGGATGTAATTCAGTTTCACCTTCACCTGATTGACCGTGCCGGCATGGATAAAGGACTCATGAATGGACTTGTAAGCATCGGGCAGCTCAACGTATTTGCCTACAAGGGCAATCTCCACTTCCTCGTGCGGATGCTTCATTTTTTCCAGAAAATCTTTCCAGCGGGTCATGTCGGGCCGGCTGCCTGCATTGAGTTTAAGCTTGCTCAGAACAATCTTGTCCAGATTTTCCTCCATCATGCGGATGGGTACTTCATAGATGCTGGGAACATCAATGGATTCGATCACGGCATTGATGTTGACATTGCAAAAGAGAGCCAGTTTTCTTCTTATTTCTTTCGTCAGGTGCTTTTCGGTACGGCAGACGAGCACATCGGGCTGAATTCCATTCTCCAGCAATTCCTTGACACTGTGCTGTGTGGGTTTGGTTTTTAGTTCTTCCGAGGCTTTCAGATAGGGGATCAGGGTCAGGTGAATGGAAATGGTATCGCTGCTTCCCAGTTTCCAGCGCAACTGCCGGATGGCTTCGAGGTATGGCTGCGACTCGATATCACCCACCGTGCCGCCAATTTCGGTAATGACAATGTCGTAATCATTCTCCGTAGCCAGTAGGCGCATTCTGCGCTGGATCTCATCGGTGATGTGTGGCACCACCTGAACGGTCTTCCCAAGGTAATCGCCCTGTCTTTCTTTATTGATCACCGTCTGGTAGACCCGGCCGGTAGTCACGTTGTTGGCCTGTGAGGTGGGCTCGTCCAGAAAACGTTCGTAATGCCCCAGGTCAAGATCCGTTTCGGCCCCGTCTTCGGTCACATAGCATTCACCATGCTCATAGGGATTGAGGGTGCCCGGGTCCACATTGATATAAGGATCGAATTTTTGTATGGCTACTTTATAGCCTCTGGCCTTCAGTAGTTTACCGAGGGATGACGAGATGATGCCTTTGCCAAGTGATGAAGTGACACCGCCCGTAACGAAAATATATTTACTCATTGATCCGGGTTTAGAATGCAGAAGTCGTTACGGGCTACAAAGGTATGAATTTTTGAAGCCGCCCGCTCTATTTTTTTTCAATTATGTTTTTGATCTTTTCCAAATCCTCCGCTATATCCACTCCATGACCTTCGTATTCTGTTTCAATGCATTGTATATTAAAAGCATTCTCAAGCCAGCGCAATTGCTCGAGCGACTCTGCTTTTTCGAGCGGGCTGCGGGGCAATCGGGCGAGCGCTGTCAGCATTCCGGGCGCGAAGCCGTAGATGCCGATATGGCGATAATATACATGCCGGTCGAGCCAGTCGAGCCAGGCGATTTTCTGCTGAAAGGGGAGGGGCATACGACTGAAATAGAGGGCCCGCATTTGATGATCGGTGACAACCTTCACCACGTGGGGCGAAAACAAATCCCGCGGATTGCTGATCCGGCTGATGGCCGTTACAATGCATGTATTTTCCTTTTCCAGCTCCTCCGCTATCCGGTCTACCAGCATCGGGTTAATCAGGGGTTCATCTCCCTGCACATTGATCACCGGGCTTTGCTCCAGACCTCTTTTTTTTATGACTTCTGCGCAGCGTTCGCTTCCGCTTTTGTGGTTGGCATCCGTCATCTCCACATCGGCACCAAAGGACCGGGAAGCCTCCTGTATGCGCGGGTCATCGGTGGCAACAATGATGTGATCGATGACTCCGCATTGTTTTACCCGCTCGAATACGTGCTGAA
>JALWSL010000176.1 GCA_027080405.1 Planctomycetaceae bacterium | reverse complement strand
CAATTCTTCATCACATTTCCAGCGTCCCTTTTCACGCCTCAACTCCAGTTGCTTCAGCAGTCTGGCATTCCGAATTTTTTGATATCTGCGATTTTCAGCCATCACCGCCAACGTCAGCTTTTCCAGAGCGGGATCCCACGCATTCGGATAATTTTTCGCCAATTGCCCACGTGGCCGAGTAACCCGCATGTAATGGGTTTGAATCGGTTCTACAGGTGTTTCGACCAGATCATAAAGCATGTTCGCCCAGTTCAGACGCAGTTCTTTTCTACCGATTTCATGAAATGTTACCAGATCCTGTATCGGGCGATTTTGCTCGTTGTATTTTCCATTGAGCAGATCGAGATCGATCCCCGGATGAACCGATTTGATCAAACCGTCGCCGATAATATGTGCCAGCCAGCCAAAACAGTATGCGATCTTGCGATCACCCGGCCCGAACAATTCAATTGCATCGCCTATCACGTCGGCTGCATAATCTGCCAAGTGATCCCAAGGCAGGGTATGTTGTGTCTGGTTGTTGCTCCAACCGAAAACAAGATGGGAGCGGCCATAAAGCAATGTACCAATTTCTTTGGGAGAGTATTCCCAACCGCCATGCTTCAGTTTCCACGGTTTGAGTTTACCTCCGGTGATCGGGCTTTTATCCAGCTTGATCGCTCCGTACCCGACTTCTTCGCCAGTATCGAGGCAGATCGCTGAGGGCATCGTGGGGACATCGCACCCCAGATAAGCCCCGGCCAAATAACTGGACTGATGCCGGGAAAGAATGGGTCCGATCGGCAACTGCCGTTTCTCAGCCGCTTTCGCAGCCAGAACCGCATACATCGTGTGACCAATAATTCCACTCATCCGATTGTTCCCGGAAGATCTCCTGTTTCAAATTTCAAAGGCCGCTTCCAATAGGCCTCCAACAGATTGTACCGTTATGGTTTGCGCGGTTATAGATTGCACGATTGCAGATTGGACGATTACCGTGACATCCTGACAGTCGCTCCAAAAAGAAATTTCGGGATTATACACCGAAAACGAAATCGCGATGCGTCTATGCCTTGAACAGTTTCGCGAATTTTGTGATTCTGCCGGAGTGTACTTGTTAAATCCTGTATTATTTCCCGTACTATCTGGTATTTTTCAAACAGACTGAAAGACAACGCGTTAATGGCCCGTCAATTTATCAATGAAATTTCCGACGGTGAATCTGTCGAGGAAGTTTATGCTCTGGCAGACAAACAGATCCGAGCCAACCGCAACGGCGATGGATACCTGCTTGCCGATTTGCGAGACAAAACCGGTTCGCTGCACGGACTGCTCTGGAATGTGAATGAGGAACTACTGTCCCATATCAATGCCGGCGATTACGTGAAGGTCAAGGGGAAAGCGCAGCTCTATAATGGCAACATGCAGCTGATCATGACGCGCATTGACGCCGTCAATTCCAGCGAGATCAATCCCGACGATTTTCAGGCGGGAACAAACCAGGATGTCGACAAGCTTTTTGAAAAATTGCGATCTTTTCTGGAAAATATATCTGCCCCGGAACTGCGCAAACTGATGCAGGTTTATCTGGCCGACGAACAGTTGATGGAGAATTTGCGAACCGCGCCGGCTGGCATCAAGGCTCACCACGCCTATCTGGGCGGACTGTTGGAGCATATTGTCAATCTGCTCGAGGCGGCATCGCGACTTGTCGATTTGTATCCGTCGATCAATCCCGATTTGTTGACCGCGGGTATTTTTCTGCACGATCTCGGCAAGGTTCGTTAACTCGGCTATGAAAGTTCCTTCGTCTACACCGATGAGGGACAGCTGATCGGGCATTTGATTATCGGTATTGAAATGCTCAACGAAAAAATCCGGCAACTGCAACAGCAGGGAGACTCGATCGATG
>JALWSL010000175.1 GCA_027080405.1 Planctomycetaceae bacterium | reverse complement strand
AAAGCTGGTCGGCAAACTGAACAGGGCGGGTATCACACAGGCCTGGGCATGCAGTTTTGATGGCCTGTTGCATCACGATATCTCCGCTCTCAATCAGCGGTTGGCCGATGACTGCAATCAACACGGCAAGGGAATCCTGGTTCCGTTCGGCTGTATCAATCCCAAACTGATCGGCTGGCAAAAAGATCTGGCCCAATGCAAACAGAAGCATCAGATGCCCGGAATTCGCCTGTTTCCGAACTATCACGATTACAAACTCGATGATCCCGTTTTCAAGGAACTGCTCGCCCGGGCGGAACAGGAAGAAATGATCGTGCAAATCGCCTTGAAGATGGAAGATGAACGGACTCAACACCCACGTCTGAGAGTTCCCGCTGTCGATATGAAACCGTTGCCGGAGTTACTCGGAAAACACCCGAAAATACGGATTGTCATTCTGAATGGAATGAAGACATTGCGTGGCGATCTCCTTGCGGAACTCGTTGAGGCGGGGAATGTCTATTTCGATATTTCGATGCAGGAAGGCGTGGGGGGCATCGAAAAAATGCTGAAGTTGATCCCGCTGGAACGGGTTCTGTTCGGTTCCCACTTTCCTTTTTTCTACCTGGAATCTTCCCTGTTGAAGCTGAAGGAATCCCATCTGGGACGATTTCGTGAAGAAGCGATCCGCTACAAAAATGCGGCCGGTCTGTTGAAAACGTGATTTCCTCCGGGAGTAACCGGGCGGCTGGATGCTTGCCTGAAGGAATCGAACCGCGTAACATGGCCTGCTCAGGCAATCTATTTCGAATTTGGTCAGGGATGCGACGTGTCACAGGCAGGAACAGCAATTCAATTAACGCCCGCTCAACAGGAAGCAGTGGAGCATTTCTCCGGCCCGATGCTGGTACTGGCGGGGCCTGGTTCGGGAAAAACGCGGGTTGTCACGCAGCGAATCGCCCGATTGATTGAAAAAGGGGTGCGCCCCTGGAACATTCTGGCGATCACCTTTACCAACAAGGCCGCTTCGGAAATGTCGGATCGGCTCAAGACTCTTTCAGAGAGTCGCAATCTTTGGGTCAGTACGTTCCACCGTTTTTGTGCACACGTGTTGCGACAGCGGGCCGATGTCATTGGATTTAGGCAGAATTTTACCATTCTCGATACCGCCGATCAGAAACAGGCCATCAAACATGTTTTGCACGAACTCGATTTCGATGCGGCCCACTATCCCCCGAACAAGATTTTGGCCTGCATCAGTAATGCGAAAAATGATCTATGCACCGCTGAAGCCTTCGTCAAACAATTCGAGGAATCGGTAGCCGACCACTTCACCGCGGTGGTCGCCAAAGTTTACCCGGCTTATCAGAAATTTCTGCTGGATTCGAACGCAGTTGATTTCGATGACCTGCTGCTCCACACCGTGCATCTGTTTGAACAGCACGAAGAAATTCGGGCCAGTTACGATGACCGCTATCAGTACGTTCTGGTTGATGAGTATCAGGATACGAACGAAGCCCAATACCGGATTGTACGGGCCTTGGCGCAGAATTCACGAAACCTTTCCGTTACGGGCGATCCCGATCAATCCATCTACGGTTGGCGCGGGGCAAAAATTGCGAACATTCTCCGCTTTGAACAGGATTATCCTGAAACGAAGGTCATCAAACTCGAGCAGAACTTCCGCAGCACCAAAATGATTCTCGCAACGGCAGACAGTCTGATCTCAAACAATACGTATCGAAAGGCGAAAGAACTGACGACCGACAATCCGGAGGGTGACCCGGTCGAACTGCTCCGTTTCCCGGATAGCCCGAACGAAGCCGATTCGATCGCCAGACACATTCGTCAAATGGTCGATTCAGGAAAGCGGAAATGGTCGGACATCGCAATTTTTTACCGTGTCAACTCACTTT
>JALWSL010000174.1 GCA_027080405.1 Planctomycetaceae bacterium | reverse complement strand
TAGTGCCCCCTCGGTACGTGGAATTCGTCTTGTTGTCCATCATCGGATCGGTGATGCGGAAATTGTGGAATGTCTGGATGCCCGAACCGGGAAATTTTTGTGGAAGTACGAATCTCCTTCCTCCTTCGTTGATCCCTACGGTTACAACAATGGGCCGCGTTGTACCCCCCTGTTGACGGAAGATCGCTGTTACACTTTTGGGGCACAAGGGAGATTGTTGTGTCTGAACCTGATGACCGGAAAAAAAATCTGGGAGCGGGAAACGGGGAAGGAATTCGACATTCCGCGGGCCTTTTTTGGTGTGGGAGCCACGCCTGTTCTGGAGGGAAACCGCTTGATCGTGCTTGTGGGCGGACAGCCGAATTCTGCTGTCGTCGCCTTTGACGCCGGGACGGGAAAAACCTTGTGGGAAAGTGTCGGCAAAAAAACCTGGGACGGCGTTGAAACCGGATGGCCCGAACCCAAAATATACGAATGGACGGGAGAGGAGATGCTTGTCAGTTATTCCTCACCGGTGGCAGAGACGATTCACGGCAAACGACATGTTCTGTGCCTGCTTCGTCAGGGGCTTGTTTCGGTCGATCCGGAAACAGGAGCGGAGAATTTCAAGTATTGGTTCCGCTCACGGTTGCATGATTCTGTTAATGCGGCCCGTCCGATTGTCATGGGCGATACCATTCTCATCTCGGCTGCGTACCGAACCGGGGCTGCCCTGTTGAAAGTTTCACCTGATGGAAAGAGCGTGCAGGAAGTGTGGCGGAATCGGCGGAATCTGATGACTCACTGGTCGACGGCGACACCGGTAGGAGAGCATGTCTATGGGTTCAGCGGTCGGCACGAAAATGAAGCCGCCTTGAGGTGTCTCAAAGTGGCCACCGGAGAGGTGCTCTGGCATACATCTGGTTGGGAACACCCCATTGATCATTTAACCCCGGTTTCCAAAAGTACCGTGAAGAACAGTCAGACCGGGAAAGTGGAACCGTGGCCCTATTATGGAAGAGGGTCTTCCATTTACGCAGAAGGAAACCTGATTGTTCTGGGAGAACGCGGAACATTGGCCCTGGTGAAAGCGACTCCGAAGTCGTTTCAGGAAATCAGTCGATTCAAACCGGTTCGCATGGAGTATCCCTGTTGGGCGGCTCCGGTTTTGAGCCGGGGTAAACTCTATCTGCGCTGTGAGAAGGGACTGGTCTGTTACGACCTCAAAGCGGATTCCCGGAAAGAATAGGAATCGCCGGGACAGCCGTGTCCAAACCGGACGGTACGATTTTCAGGATAGAGTGAAATCAGACAGAACGCCATCAGGGGGGGCTGGACAGATTCGACAAAAATTCATTCACAGACAGGAGACCCATTGGTATCCTTCTGTCTGGTCGTTCTTTTCCTCGGTGAAACGGACTCGGTGAAACGGCCTGTTTCTTTCCGCCCTGTTTGGCACCGACGAGATCCACCTGGAGCAGGAACCAACCTCCTCGCCAACATTTGCACATTTCCTCAGAAGATTCCGGGAACAAAAGGGACTTGCTGACAGAACATGCCCGCGAAGAAACATGCTCATCTGGTTGGTCTATGCGGGGCGGGAATGCGTTCTTTGATGCATTATCTGTTGGCTCAAGGGTGGACTGTTTCCGGTTCCGATCAATCAATCAGGGAACGGGACAAGTTTGAATGGGCTCGAAATGGAATTCAAGTCTTTACCGGGCATGATGAAAATAATCTGCCTGAGCAAACGACAATGCTGATTTATTCGCTGGCGATTCCCGAAGAAAACCCGGAAAGAAAACGGGCCGTTCTGCGATCAATTCCCACATTCAGTTATGTAGAATACCTGGGTGAGTTGTTCCGTCTGCACCGGGGAATCGGTGTTGCGGGAACCCACGGCAAAACAACGACAACCGCAATTCTGGCCCATTTACTGCGTTTCGCCGGTCGGGAGCCTTCTCTCGTTTACGGCGGACGATTCCAGAAAGAAAGTGAATACGGATGGTACGGCCAGTCTGATCTGCTGATTGCCGAGTGCTGCGAGTTTCAACAATCATTTTTGAAATACAGACCTGAAATGGCGGTGCTTTTGGAGGTTGAGGCCGATCATTTCGATTGTTATCCCGACCGGGATTCGCTACTCGATGCATTCACCCAGTTCTGCGAAAAGGTAAATCCGCACGGTCTGCTCGTCATTAACGGCGATTGTGAATTGACTCGTCTTGCCTCTCATTCCGCCCGTTGTCGAACCGTTCCCTTTTCTTTGGACATCAACTCGAACAAAAACGGGACTTGGCGACTCAAAAGTGCGTCGACAATAAAAACAGGTATGCAATTTTGCGTTGAATCTGTTTCAGGGGACCGATATTCGTTTGAAATCCCTCTGTTTGGATTTCACCAAATTGCCAACGCATTGGCCGCAATCATCACGGCAAGTGAACTGGGAGTCGAGGTTGAAATCATCAACCGGGCCTTGAAAAGTTTTCCCGGTATCGAAAGAAGGTTTGAGATTCGTGGAGAATATCGCGACTGGCTGTTTATCGACGACTATGCGCATCACCCGACAGAAATTGAAGCAACCATTGCAGCAGCCCGCCTGCGATATCACGATTCCCATTTGACTGTTGCATTTCAGCCACATCAGGTTCTCAGGACGGAGTCCCTGCTTGACCGCTTTGCTCAAGCGTTGGCAGGGGCGGATCGGATCATCGTTCTGCCAATTTATGCAGCGCGTGAAGTCCGGAATTTCAGGGTCGAATCGGTCGCCCGGGAACTGGTTCGAAGGGGGAATTCGCTTCCAGAGAGGACAGAAAGTAAAAACCGGAACTTTGAATACGCTGCTTCACTTGACCATTTGCGTTCCAGTTTGGACGATTCACCGATAGTTGAAGGTTCTACTTCCCAAAATCTCTTTCTCACCCTTGGTGCAGGAAATATAGATTGGATATACCATGACTTGCCTGGATTCATTCGCTGAAATAACGCGTCGTGACGAACCATTGGCCCCGTACACCTGGCTTAAATTGGGAGGCCCTGCACAATATTTGATGGAGCCTCGCACGACTGAAGAACTCGTGGGCGTCATCAAGTGTGCACACGAGTCGAATGTGCCGGTCCACATATTGGGAGATGGTTCCAACCTGCTCATCCGTGATGAAGGCATCAGCGGGGTTGTGATCCGACTTGTTTCAGGCGATTTTTCAAACATTGAGGTCAAAGGGGAGCAGGTTACAGCCGGGGCGGGGACTTTGCTTTCGCATGTCATTTCCCGTTCAGTCGCGGCAGGTTTGACCGGTTTGGAAACTCTCGCTGGAATCCCTGGCACCGTGGGCGGGGCTATCACCGGAAATGTGGGAGGAAAAAGTGGCGAAATTGGGCCCCTGGTCGAATCGATTGATGTCATGACCAGTACCGGGGAAATTGAAACAATACCGGCAGAATTGCTCGGTTTCGGTTATCGAAAAAGCAACATTGATGCAGCCGTGATCCTGTCTGCAACATTAAAGCTGAGAGAGGGAGATCCGAATGAAATTACCAAACGGCTCCGAAAATTGTGGATCATGAAAAGAGCGTCGCAACCGCTCTCATCGCAGTCTGCTGGTTGTATCTTCAAGAATCCTCCGGGGTTAAGTGCAGGAGCACTAATTGATCAGGCGGGCTTGAAAGGAACCCGTATCGGCGATTGCGAGGTCAGCGATCTCCACGCCAATTTTATCATCACGCACGAAAACGCGACCAGTGCGGATTTGCTGCGGCTGATCGATTTGATTCGCTCCAAGGTGGAAGACTACCACGGCGTTAGGCTCGAACTGGAAATCAAGATCTGGGGCAATTGAGAGCGGGCGTTCCCGCGTCAGAGTTGCGACAGAATAGCCCCTGCGTTGCTTTGCATTTCTGTTGCAAAAAGGTCAGAATGGAAGTTTCAGGTCTTTGCGGGGTATGCGAAGGCGCACCTGGTGATAAATGATGAAGCGGTTGAGACCATTCAGCGCGATGCAGCGCACACAGTCGCGTTTCACTCCATCGCGTTTCAAAGAGACTCACGACAAGCAAAAACGACAAACAAAGAGGACAGATCAATGGCGAATGTGGCCCAATTAACTGCTGATGCACTGACTGAAGGCGAAGGAATTTTGAGGCTTGCACCAACTTGGGTGCCTCGCTCATTCCTGCAACCCGGGCGACGTCTCAAATTGCGCCCTCAGGATTACTATGCACTCGGGATGGATCGGGGCGGGATCGATGAACGCTGGTTCGGTTCAACAACCGAAGCCGCCAACGAAAATCGTAATCATGATGAAGGCCTTTCCTACTGCGTTTTCAAGGGAGAGAAATTTCTGCTGCGAGACGCGGTCGATGAACTCAAAGGGGAGATTATCGGAGATCATATCTGGGATACCTATGGCAAGTGGCCGGTCTATTCCAAATTTTTTGACAACATGGGGCCGATTCCGCACCATATGCACCAGAATGCGGAGCAGGCGGCTCTGGTCGGTCAGGAAGGAAAGCCGGAATCCTACTACTTCCCGCCACAAATGAACCAGATCGGCAACAATTTCCCGTACACGTTCATGGGATTGGAGCCGGGAACCACCAAGCAGGATGTGATCGACTGTCTGGATCGCTGGAACGAGGGAGATAACGGCATTCTCGATCTTTCCAAGGCGTATCGCCTTAAACCGGGAACTGGCTGGCTGATCCCGCCCTGTGTGCTGCACGCCCCCGGTTCACTGGTTACTTACGAACCGCAATGGGGAAGTGATGTTTTCGGCATGTATCAATCGCTCGTAGAAGGACGCATGGTGCCACGCTCCCTTTTGACAAAAGACTTCCCGGAAGACAAACACGACGATAACGAGTACATGGTTGAGGCACTCGACTGGGAGAAAAATGTTGATCCCAACTACCGCGATTCCAACTATCTCGAACCGGTTGTTTCCGAACAGGGAGACGGTTGGTGCGATAAATGGATCGTTTATGGTAAGGTCGATGGCAAGCAGCTCTTTACGGCAAAGGAACTGACCCTGCAACCTGGCGCCAAGTGCAAGATTGCCGATGGCGGGGCTTACAGTTGGATTACGGTTCAGGGTTCCGGGCGGATTGGCAAGCTGAATCTGCAATCGCCTGTCATGATCGCCTTTGGAGCAATGACAGAAGACGAAGTTTTTGTTACCGCGAAAACAGCACAGGACGGTGTCGAATTCGAAAACACCGGCACCGAACCGCTGGTCGGTCTTCGCTACTTCGGTCCCGATGCACAACCGAATGCCCCTGAAAAAGGAGCCTGGAGAAAGTAAAACCGCAAAGTTAAGCTGCGTGAAGTATCTGAATCATGTCAAGCCGTGCGCCAATTGCGTACGGCTTTTTTATTGCAAGCCGATCTTTTTTTCTGGTATTTTCTTGACGCTTCGTCAATAATCGGGCATGAAATGTTCGTTGACACAAAAGCAGCTTGAAATTCATGAGCGTGAGAAGCGCATTCTTGCCGTTTCCCGTCCGATGCTGGCTGAGCAGGGCTACCACGGACTGAACATGGATCGCATTGCGGAAAAACTGCAACAGAGCAAGGGGACAATCTATAACCATTTTGCCTGCAAAGAGGAAATCATCATTGCCTTGGCGATTGAAACAATGGAGAAACGGATTGATCTGTTTCAGCGGGCAGCCATGTTTCGGGGAAATTCCCGTGAGCGGTTCCAGGCGATCGGTTTTGCGGCAGAATTATTCGTGAAACTGTATCCGCATCATTTTGGTGTCGAGCAGATCATTCGAAGTGCCTCGATCTGGGATAAAACCTCTGAAAAAAGGAGGTCTGTCGTCAAGCTTTGTGAACATCGCTGTATTGGCATCGTTGTTGGTGTTGTTCTCGATGCCATTTCACAAGGCGATCTGGAATTGCCTTGCGGTTACAAGCCGGAGGATCTTGTCTTTGGTGTCTGGGCGCAGACATCCGGAGCGTATTCAATCATCGCAACAAACGATTCGCTGCATGAATTGGGAATCAGTGAACCGTTTTCTGTTGTCAGACAAAGCGTCAACAGGCAACTCGACGGATTTGGATGGAAGCCGCTTTCGAAGGATCTTGATCTTGATGCGGTCATCAAACGCATTGAAAAAGAGGTGTTCGCAGATGAATGTCGATAGAGTGGTTTCCACGAAAGAACTGGAGCGTGGGGTGACGCATCGTCATAAAACTGGCCGGCGCGTCTTGTTGTACGGAACAGTCTTTACGATTCTTGCGGCGGCAGTCTTTGGATTGAATGTTATTCTGGCGGGAAAAGAACATCAGATTCGACCCGTTGAATTGTCGTTGATCCCCGTAAAAGTGATTCCACTTGCTGAGTCGGATTTTTTCTCGGTCAGGCGGACATATACCGGAACCGTCAAGGCAATCCGGGCCAGCAATTTAAGCTTTCCGCGAATGGGAGAGTTGACCGCTGTTCTGGTGACAGAAGGAACCCGTGTCGAGAAAGACAAACTCCTGGCTACCCTTGATGATCGCGGTTTACGGGCCAAAAAGAAGGAACTGATCGCACGGAAGAAAGCGGCCCAGGCGGTGTTGGATGAGCTGATCGCAGGCCCCCGTGAGGAGACCATCGCCTCGGCTCGCGCGGAAGTCTCGCAGCGGCAGGCAGAACTCGATCTGGAGAAGGCGGAACTGCAACGGGCAAAAAAACTGTTTGAGGATGCCATTATTTCTCGTTCCAGGTACGACACTGTTCAATTTGGGACACGAGCCGCACAGGCACGGCTGGAGGCCGCGAAGCAGAAACTGGTGGAATTGGAAGCGGGAACGCGTCCGGAAAAAATCGAAGCGCAGCGGGCTGTTGTCGACCAACTCGCTGCAATGCTTGCCGAAATATCGGTTGATCTGGAGGATACCCGATTAAAGGCTCCGTATGCAGGAATCATATCCAAAGCAGAAGCCGACGAGGGGACAATCGTTTCATCGGCAGCGCCTCTGTTTCGCCTGGTTGATGATTCCCGACTGGAAGCCTGGGTTGGCATACCGGCAGACAAGGCGAGCCGGTTTGCAGTTGGCCAGGAACATCAGGTTCGTGTTGATGGTCAAAAGGTAAACTCGAAAGTTGTGGCGGTGCTGCCGGAACTCTCCCCGACAACACGAACCCGCACGGTCATTTTCAGCCTGAAAAACCCAACAACCAATCCGATTGTCCCCTTCCAGATGGTGAGGGTTGATATCTCCCAACAGAACAAGGCGAAGGGATTCTGGGTTCCGGTTACTTCGCTGATTCAGAGTAAACGTGGTTTATGGGCTTTGTATGTCGCCGAGTCGGATGAAAAGAGTTCGGCTTTGACGGTTTCCCGCCGGGATGTCGAAGTCCTCCATCTGGATCAGCAGCGCGCTTATGTGCGAGGAACAATTCAGGAGGGAGAACTGCTCATCATCGCCGGTACGCATCGGGTGGTGCCCGGTCAACGGGTGAAGGTAATAGTTGATGATAAACAGCCATCTGCACCTGCATTGTCGGGGGGGGATTGATGGATCATCTATTTTACCGCGATACTCGACTGCTCGTTTTGGTGGTCTGCCTGATTGTTGTGGCCGGGCTTTCGTCGTTTTATGTGCTGCCTCGCATGGAAGATCCCCTGCTGGTGGAACGGGCCGGGAGCGTCACAACGCTTTTTCCGGGAGCGGACGCAACTCGGGTGGAATCGCTTGTGACCGACAAACTGGAAGATGGATTGCAGGAAATCGACGAAATCCTGGAACTCCGTTCGAACAGCCGGACCGGACTTTCCACAATCACGATCGAATTACGTGAAGATGTATTCGATGTGGCTAATGTCTGGTCGAAAG
>JALWSL010000173.1 GCA_027080405.1 Planctomycetaceae bacterium | reverse complement strand
ACCATTTTCGGCCTGGGAATCATGCCCTATATTTCTGCTTCGATTATTTTCCAATTGATGGGCAGTGTCTACCCGCCGTTGGAGCAGTTACAGAAAGAGGGGGAAGCGGGGCGAAAGAAAATTAACGAATATACCCGTTACGCAACCGTTGTCATATGTCTGCTGCAGAGCTACTTTTGGATACGTGCCATTTCGGGCGGTTTCGGAAATGAAGGAGCCGGGATGATCATCAAGGCCTATGATGGTTTTTTCGTGCACTCGATTGGTGCTCTGGTGATGACAGCCGGGACTGTCTTTTTGATGTGGCTGGGCGAACAGATCGATGAATACGGTATCGGCAATGGAATCAGCCTGTTGATCATGGCCGGGATTCTGGCCCGCATGCCGACGTCGATGTATGAATATCTGCAACCCGCTTTCGAAAAAGGGATACGAGCAGGGACAGAGTTGGGCGTGGACAAATTGCTTTTGCTGGCGGTGATGTTTATCGCGGTTGTAATTGCGGTTGTTGCCATTACGCAGGGACAAAGGCGAATCCCGATTCAATCGGCCAAGCATGTCCGCGGCCGGAAAGTGATGGGAGGCCAGCGACAGTTTCTTCCTCTGAAAGTGAACCAGGCGGGGGTGATGCCGATTATTTTTGCATCCAGCCTGCTCATGTTCCCCTACTTCATTTTCAGTCAACTCGCAACCATTTGGCCCGGTTCGATGACGCTGAAAATTCTCGCCAGCGCCTTTGGCTCCGGTCGCGGGTTCATTTACAACACCTGCTATATCGCGTTGATCTACTTCTTCTGCTATTTCTGGACCGCGATCACATTCAACCCGAAAGATATGGCAAACAATTTGAAGGATTACGGAAGTTTCATTCCGGGATATCGTCCGGGAACACGCACGGCGACCTATCTGGAACAGGTGATGGTAAGGATCACTTATGTGGGAGCCGGCTTCCTGGCGATCATCGCGATCACACCGATGATTGTCGCCCGCTGGATGAATATCCCATTCATGCTGGCCAGTTTTTACGGCGGCACCGGTTTGCTGATTGTTGTTTCGGTAGCCCTGGATCTGGTTCAGAAAATCGACTCCCATCTGGTCATGAGAAACTATCGCGGCCTGTTGGACTCGGACGAAACCTGAACAGGAATTTGAATCTGACAGATCCATTTTTCCCGTTTTGGATCGTTTTTTCAGAGACATGCCCACGCCATGTGGGCATCTTTCTTTTCCGGAGTTCTCTTTATTCCTGAGAGGTTGTCAGTTGTCGTGAGCACAATTTTTTTGAAAAGTCGACGGGAAATCGACCGAATGCGACGGGCAGGCCTGCTTGTCACCGAAGCACATCGGATCGTTGAATCGATGATCCAACCTGGAATCACCACCGCCGAGTTGGACCAGGCGGTTGAAGCTCTTTTTGTGAAGCATCACGCAAAGCCGCTTTTCAAGGGTTTTCCCGGCCCTGTTCCCTTCCCGGCTGTCTGCTGTATTTCCGTCAATGACGAAGTTGTCCATGGAATTCCGGGAGATCGTGTTCTGCGGGAGGGGGATATTGTCAGTGTCGACACAGGCTGCAAGCTGAATGGCTGGTGTGGGGATTCCGCTTGGTCCTATCCGGTTGGCCAGGTTGATCCACAAAAACAGAATTTGCTGGAAGTGGGAGAAGCCGCTCTGCTGCTGGCGATCGAACAGATCGAGCATTGTCAAATGTGGAGCGAAGTAGCTGCCAGGTTGGCAGAATTCATCGAAAAAAATGGGTGCAGTTCCGTAGAAGATTTTGTGGGGCACGGGATCGGTCAGGAAATGCACGAAGACCCGCAGGTTCCCCATTTTGTCGACCAAACAACACTTGAGAACGATTTTGAATTACGTCCCGGTCTCGTTATTGCAATCGAACCGATGGTAAATGCAGGAACCAAACGGGTTGCCATCACGGAGGATCACTGGACTGTGGTCACACTCGATGGGAAGCCGAGTGTTCACTTTGAGCATACCGTTGCAATCACCCCTGACGGAGCGGAAATCCTGACCCCACGAGCCTCGGAACTGGCGAAACGGGGAATCAAGGGAGAATTTCAGGAGAATGGATGAATTTCCAACGGAAGTGTGGCTGTTGGCTTGTGTGGAACGGGTTGGTCTGTCTATAATTCCGCGTTCCAATCGGTTCGCAGGTCACTCCCTTTTTTATGAGGGGGGACGTGGGCGTTGCGGATTGTGTTAATGGATTATGTTAATTGTGTAAGTTGACCGTGTTATCTGCGCGGGTTGATCGAGATACCGTTGGCGATGGGGGAATTGGCCGGCTTACAGCCTCTTTTCCGTCTTCGCGTCGATAAGTAAAAAGGTGATGGGTGTTCCATGAAGGTCCGGGCGAGCGTTAAAAGAATCTGTGAAAACTGCAAGATTGTCCGTCGTAAGGGGCGGGTCTACGTCATCTGCTCATCGACCCCCAAGCACAAGCAGCGTCAGGGGTAACGGACATCTTCAAGGGTGACGAAGGTTGCTACGGTATCGTTATTGCGAACGGTTTTCATTTGCTTTTACATTGTTTTCAAACCAGTTAGTCGGAGTTAGTACGTTATGCCACGTGTTCAGGGTGTTGATATTCCGAACAATAAAGCGACCTATATTTCGCTGACCTACCTTTACGGGATCGGTCGGCATACAGCGATTGAAATCTGTCGCAGGCTGAATGTTGACCCTCAGATGAAGGCTTCCGAGTTAAGTGACGATGATCTCGTCCATTTGAACAACCTGCTCGATACCGACTACGTCATTGAAGGTCAGTTGCGCCGTCAGACTCAACAGAATATTTCACGCTTGAGGGAGATTCAGTCGTACCGGGGAATCAGGCACCGTCGCGGACTTCCTGTTCGCGGTCAACGGACGATTACCAATGCGCGAACACGCAAGGGTGTCCGCAAGACGGTCGCAGGGAAAAAAGGTGTCAAGGATATGAAACACTAAGCAATTTGGGGCGGTGCGAGGTTGGTTGCTATCCGGTTCCAGTCAGGTAACCAAAAGGTATTCGACGGAAGTCAACAGAAAACACAAGACAGCGGGAGTTTGTCGTGGCTAAGGTGAAGAAGAAAAAGATCAGGCGAAATGTGACCAAGGCAATTGCTCACATCAAGGCGACGTTCAACAACACAACAGTGACAATTACAGATACCAATGGCGACGTGCTTTGTTGGGCAACAGCTGGAACGTCCGGTTTCAAGGGTAGTCGGAAAAGCACTCCCTTTGCCGCCCAGCGTGCTTCGGAAGTCTGTGCTGAACGTGCCAAGAAATTTGGTGTGCGTGAAATGGAAATTCGCGTTAAAGGCCCTGGCTCCGGCCGTGAAAGCGCGATCACTGGATTGCAGACACCCGGAATCACCATTAAATTGATCGAAGATGTGACACCGCTGCCCCACAATGGATGCCGGCCTCCCAAAAAACGGCGTGTCTAGGAAATGGGCATTCCCGTGCTCCTTGGAGCATTCGATAACAGTGGTACATGAACAGATTTCTTAACGAAGCGAAGGGTTTGTCCCTCGGGACATTCTGGATAGACAAACAGCTTCCGCTTTCAATCTCAGGGAGAGATATATGCGAATTCGTTGGCGCGGTTTAGAATTACCCAATCGCCTGGTAATGGAACGTGAAACGGCGACTTCAACATTCGGTCGATTCATTTGTGAACCGTTCGAGTACGGTTACGGTTCGACCATCGGTAACAGTTTGAGGCGGATTTTGCTTTCTTCGCTCGAAGGAAGTTCCGTCACTCGTGTGAAAATCCAGGGCGTGCAACACGAGTTCACAACCATTCCCGGGGTGGTCGAAGATGTCACCGATATCTGTCTGAACCTGAAGTCGTTGATTGTCAAAAGCCATGCGGCTGGCCCGAAGACCATCCGAATCGAAAAACATACTCGTGGTGTCGTCACCGGCGCAGATGTCATTACCGATGATCAGGTCGAGGTGATCAATCAGGATCTGGTCATCGCAACGATGACAGACGATGTGCCTTTTTCAATGGAATTGACCGTCGAAAACGGGCGGGGTTACATCCCGGCCAATGAGCACTATCAGGATGAAAATGAAATTGGTGTGATTCCACTCGATGCGCTTTACTCGCCCGTCGAAAGAGTCCGGTTTGCTGTCGAAGAAACCCGTGTGGGACAACGAACCAACTACGATAAACTGATCCTGGATATCTGGACAAACGGAACGGTCAGTCCGGAGATGGCACTGATTGAAGCTGCAAAAATCATGAGGAAACATCTCAACCCGTTCATCACCTATCGCGAGTCCGGACCGGAACTTCCGCCTGAAGATGGTTTGAACGGAATGGCCGAGGCAACCGGTCATTCACCAATCGATCTGGAACTGGAAGAAAAACTGAATCAGTCTCTGGCGGAGCTGAATCTTTCCGTCCGCGCAACCAACTGTCTGGAATCGGAAGGAATCGTTACCGTGCGGGACCTGGTCGCTCGAACAGAAGATCAGTTGCTGCAGGTTCGCAACTTTGGTGAAACGACTCTGGTTGAAGTAAGCGAGCGGCTGACAGCCCTTGGGTTGCGAATGGGAATGAAACTGCCCAAACGTCAGACGACATCCAATTGAAACTGACCCCAATTGAAATCGTTTATTCCTGTGTCGCAGGGAATGGGCATTTGGAAAATCTCTTTTATCTATTTTATTGAATAAGCAAGTAGTATGAGACATCGCGTTCGAGGACGACATCTTGGCCGGACGGCTTCGCACCGCAAAGCCATGTTTCGCAATATGGCTGTGAGCCTGATCAAGTCAGTCAGGCCAGACGAGGACGATCCACAGGCACCGAAGGTTCCGGGAAGAATTGTGACGACCGTTCCCAAAGCGAAGGAAATTCGCCCTTTTGTGGAAAAGCTGGTCACACTGGCCCGCAAGGCATTGCCAATCCAGCGTCAGGCTGATGAGTTGGACACGACGGCAGAGAAGAATTCGGCCGAATGGAAGGCATGGCGGGAGTCCTCGCGATGGAATGAATGGAACCAGGCGATCGCCCCGGTAATAGCCATGCGGCGACGAGCATTCGCCCTGCTCAGGGACAAAGAGGCCGTTGACATCCTTTTTGACGATTTGGCCGAGCAATTTGAAGAGCGGCATGGCGGTTACACCCGAATTATCAAACTGGCCAAACGCCGTCTCGGTGATGGTGGTCAACTGGCGTTTATTGAATTTGTCGGTGATGAATCGCGCGATCGTGTCAAAAAGAAACCGACAGCCCCTGTCGTGACGGATGCTGAAACAGACGAATCGGAATCGTCGTCGACCGCTGACGTCGAAGAGGATGAGAACACGGCGGAAACGGTTGCAGCGGACGAAGCTACAGGCAGCGGCACTGAGGAAAGCAACGCTGATGCGGAAACGCCTGAAGTTGAGGCTTCTTCTCAAACTGAACCGGTAGAAGAAGAGGAAAAAGAATAGCCCCTTTTTGAGGCTTGGCTCGGGGGGGCGGGCCATGTACTGCCTTCCGCTGTGCGCGAACTCGACGCATTGACCTCAGCTGCCTCGTTGTGGCTCACTGATTCTGGTCGAGGAGAGAAGGAAGACACCGCTAACCTCCGATCCTCCTGCATTCCTACTCTGGCGATTTGAAGCTTGGTTATCTGACTGCCTTTGGCAGTTCGTTTACATCGCTTTGAAATATTTGCGTCGTGTAGGTTGCACCACTCCCAAGATGTCCGATTCGCCGGAAGATACGGATTTCGTTCCTGAACAGGACTGGTATGTGGTCAGTATTCACGAATTGTACCAGGAACACGGTTTCTACAACTACTTGCACAAATACAAACCGGTCGGCAGAATCGGCTATTCCGTGTTGATATTCCACATCGAATAGTTCCGGGACACCGGATGAAAGCCCGGCATTGATCCCCGGGCAGGATGAATTGTTACGGCATGATTCTCATTTCCGAAGAAAGACCGCCCGCTGCGGGGATGTAACCTTCGGTGACATAGTCCATCACCATACGATCGGCGTTAAATCGCCAACCGAGCGTTTTCACCGACCGCTTCATTCGTTCGATCCAGTTCAGAGGCAGATCATCGCGATTACGGTCATAAAAGATGGAAACGATTTCGCTTTCGAGAACATCCATCAAGCTTTGGGCGTCCCGTTCGTCCTGAATTTCCGGATCGACGTGAATGTTGCCATCGCCGATCGCAAAACCGTTTGTCCCATCATACGCTTCGGCCCACCATCCATCGAGAACCGAGAAATTCAACCCGCCATTGAGAACGACTTTCTGACCACTTGTTCCGGAAGCCTCAAGGGGCCGTCTCGGGTTATTCAGCCAGACATCAACTCCCTGCACCAGATAGCGGGTGAAGTTGATATCGTAATCTTCCAGAAAGACAATTTTTCCCCTGAATTGATCGGAGTGCGAAAGCTGGATGATGCGTTGCAAAATCGCCTTTCCGTTTTGGTCAGCAGGATGGGCCTTGCCACAGAAGATGAACTGAACCGGTCGTTCGGTATCATGGGCCAATTTGGCAAGTCGGTCAGCATCGCGCAGAATGAGGTCAGCCCGTTTATACGGTGCAAACCGTCGGGCGAAGCCAATGGTCAACGCCTGCGGATCCAGTATGTTGGAAAGCTCGTCCAATTCACTTTGAGGCACGTTATGTCGAGCCGCCTGTTTCATCAGTCGGCTGCGTGTGTAAAAGATCAGCCGGGCTTTCAATGCCTGATGTGTTTCCCACAATTCGCCAGGGGTCACCCGTTCAAACCCGGCCCAGGCTTTCGGATCACCTGTCCGTAAATGCCATTCAGGATCCAGCACGCGATCATAAAGAACCCGCATTTGAGTCGCGAGCCATGAATTCACGTGCACTCCATTGGTAATATGCCCAATCGGGACTTCTTCTTCGCTTCGCCAAGGCCAGAGACTGGCCCACATCTTTCTTGAAACAACACCGTGTAAGTTGGAAACCGCATTTGCCCGACGGGAAGTTTTGAAAGCCAGCACGGTCATGCAGAATGTTTCGTGATCGTTTTGCGGATCAACCCGTCCCATCCCCATGATTCCGTGATGATCAAGTCCGAGAGAATCGGCCATCGGCCCGAGATGTTCATCAATCAGGGCGGAATCAAAACGGTCGTGTCCTGCGGGAACGGGAGTATGCGTGGTGAAGACATTGGCCGCCGCGGTTTCACGCAGGGCATCATCAAAACTCATCCCGTCTTCGTGCATTCTGTTGTTGATCACTTCCAGCGGCGCAAAAGCGGAATGGCCTTCATTCATGTGAATCACACGCGGATTGATTCCGAGTGCCTTGAGCGCACGCACCCCACCTATTCCGAGAAGCATTTCCTGACGGATTCGTGTGCGTTGATCTCCCCCGTAAAGTCGGGCGGTCAACTGGCGATGTTCCTCGCTGTTCTCCGGGATGTTGGCATCGAGCAGGAAGAGTTTAATTCTCCCAACCTGAATTCTGATGATACGGGCATATATTTTCTCATGCCTGGTTTCGACAGAAATGAGAAGATCGTTTCCCTGGGCGTCCTTGATGGGCGTGATCGGCATGGTCTGTGGATCGACTTCGTTGTAGATCTCCTGCTGCCAGCCGGATTCATCAATGATCTGCGAAAAATATCCTTCATGATAGAACAACCCGATCCCCACCAGCGGGACTCCCAAATCGGATGCACTTTTCAGATGATCGCCAGCAAGTACTCCCAACCCGCCGGAGTAAACCCGCAGCGATTCGTGAATTCCGAACTCAGCCGAAAAGTAGGCCACCGGGCGAAAGTTGAGCAGTCCGGCGTGTGTATCTCCC
>JALWSL010000172.1 GCA_027080405.1 Planctomycetaceae bacterium | reverse complement strand
GTCTCGGCAAGTGTTTGCGGTTTGTAGCGGATTTCAACCGATCGGCTTCTGCGTTCGGGACGGGAGCTGAATGCGGCGAGAATCTGATCCGTATCAGCCGGCTTGGTTACATAATTCCACGCACCGGCCCGCATCGCTTCAACAGCCGTGGTGATACTGCCGTATCCGGTCAACATGACACACCGGGTATTCGGGGAAATTTGCGTAATCGATTCAAGAAGCTCCACCCCGGAACGCCCCGGCATATTCAAATCGACAACGGCATACTGCGGTTTTTCCGTATCAAGATGACGCATCGCTTCATCATAGTCGCAAGCCGTGATCGCCCGAAATCCCCGAGAAATCATGGCCCGAGCCAACCTGGTGCGCAGGAGTTCATCGTCATCAACAATCAGGAACAGTTCGCCATGTCCTACCCCATCCACAAATCCCCTCCCCTGTTGTCAATAAACATGATACGTAAAACAGATATGAGGCAAAATTTCCCCTCACCGGAGCGTTATGATCCGGAGCGATATGATAGTGAGCAGGCCCGATCAAATACAATCATCAGATAACCATTCATCAGACAATCGTTGACAATCAGAAAACGCAGATGAACCCGGGAGAACTCTCCGACTGCCGCGTTATCACTCCCACTCTGTTCCTTTGACGGAAACCCCGTGCCAATCGAGACCGAGCATCAGAGAATTCAGGCCGCTACCGATACCCAATAATGCAACATGATCACCATCTTCCACAACCCCGTTTTCTGTGCCCAAAGCCAGGGAAAGTGGCAGCGCTGCCGAACCTGTATTGCCGAAACGATCGTAAATGGGATAATCGCAACTTTCCGGCAACCCGAGCCTTTCCAGCATCAACTTTCGATGAGCTTTGCCGACCTGATGCGTAAAAACCCGCGAAACATCGTCGTTCGTCCAGCCCAGGCGTTTCTTTGTCACGCGCCACGTTTTCTCGGCCAAGGCGACTCCCGCTTCCAGAAGTGCCTCGGAATCGGTATCCATTCTTGGACGGTGATCATCCTGTTTTTCCGGTTCGATACCACCTGCACAAAGCAGATGAGCCTCGGTATCGCACAGGGCTTCTCCCCCCAGGAAGCGGGTTCCATGTTGACTCAATCGGGAATCACACAACACCATCGCGACAGAAGCAGAACCGATTGTCAGCGAAGCGAAAGTCGGCTTGATCGTTTTTCGCGTCAATCCGACGTCATTTTTTAACGAATCGATTGTCCCTTCCACCAGATTGTGCCCCAGTTCCGCGCCAACCACAACACCAGCCTGAATTTGGCCCAGTTCGATCATCTGAGCCAGTAGCACCGCCCCGTTCAACAGGCCCAGGCATGCATTGCTGACATCCAGCACAACCGCATGATCGGGCAGTCCGGCCAGGTGATGCACCAGATTCGCAGTGGCCGGTTCCATCTGATCCCGACAAACGGAACCGTGAATCAGGGAGCCAAAATATCGCTTGGGGATAGCACACGCTTCGATGGCTAACCGGGTTGCCAGCGCACTGATCGGTCCCGGTTTACTGCCTGGCGGAAAAAAACGCCGCTCCCTGATTCCTGTCATCAACTCCAGACGCCCGGCAGGGAGATGCAATCGATCATAAACATCTGAAAGCTGTGACTCCAACCGGGCCGAAGTAACAACCTCGGCTGGCGTTACATAGCCAAGCGATTCCAGACAAACGTGACGAAAAAACATAAGAAAACAATCAGGGCAGTAGAGAACAAAAAGCGGTACGGTTAAAAGTGGAACGGTCAATGGACGAACATTAACGGGATTACCCCCAGGATTCAAATCAGGAAACCGCTATCCATTCAAAACGGGCAGGAAATGTTTCAGTCAAGCCCCGTGTTCGCAATACTTTCAAAATCTTTTTTGTTCTGCTGTAAAATGCCCCACTGTTTTCCACAGGCAGTTCCCTATAATCTGGCACATGAATTCCAAACCGACTGGAACAGATCGGAACCCGAACAATATGATTGAGTTATGATTGACCTGAACATGATTGAGCTGAACCGCTATCTGCTTTTTCTTGTTCCGCTCCTTTTCTCGTGCGGGTGCATCAGTAATATGGAAGCACCAGAAGAAGATACCGCGAAACTGATGGGTAAAACGGGGACTGTATCGGAAACACGAAATCCCGGCGACGAAAGAGATGAAAGAGAAGATAATGAAACAGAAACAGACCAGCCGACTCGCCGGAACTCTCCCAAGGTACGACAGATGAACGCTCTTGCGAACAGTAACAGCCCCTATTTATTGCAGCATGCCAGCAACCCGGTCGATTGGGTCGAGTGGGGAGAGGAAGCGTTTGAGCGTGCACGAAAAGAGGGTAAGCCGATCCTGCTTTCAATTGGGTACAGCACCTGTCACTGGTGCCACGTGATGGCTCACGAAAGTTTTGAAGACGAAACCGTCGCCAAATTCATTAACGAACATTTCATCGCGATTAAAGTCGATCGCGAAGAACGGCCTGATGTGGATCGTATCTACATGACCTACGTTCAGTCAACAACCGGGCATGGTGGCTGGCCGATGACGGTATTTCTGACCCCCGAACGCATTCCGTTTTATGGGGGAACGTACTTTCCCAAAGACCGTTTTCTGGATTTATTGATGACCGTCAGCAAACTGTGGAAAACAAAACGGGAAGAGTTCACCGGTATCGGACAGCAGTTTGTCGATTTCCTGCAACAACAGGTCAAGCAAACGGAACACGCTTCAAATGACGATTTGCATCCGGAATTGCTGTTAAAAGCAGTCGTGCAGCAATTGGATCAGCAATACGACGAACAGTACGCCGGTTTTGGCGGGGCTCCCAAGTTTCCGCGACCGGTTATATTCGCTCCGTTGATTACTTACGGACGGCTGTTCAAGGAAGACCCTTTAGCCAAACGGGCGTTGGAAAGAACCGTTGCAACATTACGCGCGATGGCGAACGGCGGAATGTATGATCACATTGGGGGCGGATTTCACCGTTATAGTGTCGATCGATATTGGCACGTCCCCCACTTTGAAAAAATGATGTACGATCAGGGCCAACTGGCAGCCGTTTACGCCGATGTCGGCTCGCTGCTCGATGACAACCAACTTGTTTCTGTCGCAGAAGATATTTGCCAGTACGTACAACATCGCATGACAGCCCCCAACGGTTGCTTCTACAGTGCTGAGGATGCAGACAGCCTTGCTGAAGCAGGAGAGCATGAATCGAAAGAAGGGGCGTTCTATGTCTGGAAGTACAGCGAACTGGTCGATCTGCTTGGCGAAAAAGAAGCCACTCTGTGCGCGGCTTATTATCAAATGTCTCCAACAGGTAACGTGAGACCGGAATCGGATCCGCAACGCGAATTTACCGGACTGAATGTCCTCGCCCGTGTTGCCGATGTTCCCGCATTTGCAGCAGAACATAAGCTGAGCCCGGAAGAACTCAGCAGCAAGGTGGCCAATTGGCGAGCGATATTGCAAGCTGCTCGAGGTAAACGTCCCCGCCCGCATCTGGATGATAAAATTCTGGTCGCCTGGAACGGGCTGATGATCAGCGGTTTTGTGCGCACCTATCTGGCAACAGGAAACCATTCCTATTTGGAAAGCGCGGAGAAGGCAGCAAACGCAGTTCGTGAATTGTGCTGGGACGATCAGGAGAAAATTTTGTATCGCATTTACCGGGGAGAACGAGGTTCGGTGCGGGGCTTTGCAGACGATTATGCAATGCTGATTCAATCGCTGCTCGATTTGCACGAAGCGAATGGTTCCGCCTCGGCATTGCGGTGGGCCATCGAACTGCAACAGGTTTTCAACGAACGATTTGCCCGAGAGGCTGGTGGATGGTTCGAAACAGACGGAACAGATCGTTCCCTGCTTTCACGAATGCAGGAAGCTTACGAAGGAGCGGAACCGAGTGCCAACGCGATTGCGGTCCGCAACTGTTTGCGATTCGCCTCACTACTGGGAAGTGAAGGGGACGCCAAACAGGCCCGTCAGACACTGTCCCGATATGCCAATCACATGCAACAGCAACCGCAGGCATTGCCAACAATGATCAACAGCGCTTACCTGTCGGCTCAAAACGCTCCCTCGGTTGTCATTGCAGAGGGAAAGAACGCAAATAAATTGCGAACGGTTTTTCATCAAATAGACGTTCCGGGGAGCACCCTGCTGACCGTCAGTGAAAAAACAGCATCATTTCTGAAGGCCCCGTGGCTTGTTGCAATGAAAAATCGGGATGGAGACGCTCAAGCATTCGTCTGTGAGGGAAAATCGTGCAAAGCCCCGACAACCGAACCGAAAAAACTGCGGGAACAACTGGAAAGAGCAATGAATCGACTTCAGAAAACTCCAGAAAACTGAACTTCCCCGCTCCCAAAACCAATTGTCAAAGCAGAAAGATCCTTTATCGGAGATGTCGGTGAGTAATTGAACTGAAAGGAACAGATAGCGAAGTTGCACACATCCGGGACAGCCCCGGCAATGGCAACCCAACTGTCAGGCAGACAATATATTCTGCAATTTACTCCTCAATCTGTTCTTCGTCTGTTGAAATGCCCTCCATTTCAAGGAAGTCGTCTCAATTTATTCATCCCGAACATTGCAGGATGACGGGAAGAACGCCAAGATGGACCAACAGGGCAGCGGTGCCTTTTTTTCTGGCATGACCGTTCCCCCCGACAGAGCCCATTTTCCTGACAAGGTTCTGTTGAGTTGATCAGCGCTGTCAGTAACAACGGGATGGTGCAGTCTGGAATCAATCCTCAGGCGACAAATATTTTTTTATCACCGGTAGACCAGGAGTTCTGTTTTGTCACGTTTGATGGCGTTGATCATCAAGGAATTTCAAGCCTTGCTGAAGGATCCACGTAGCCGATTCGTCATTATCGGCCCACCGATCATTCAGTTGCTGGTTTTCGGATATGCTGCCACCTTCGATGTGACACATGTCCCTATCGCAGTTTACAACGAAAGCACTTCTGCTGGCGCACGGGATCTGGTGGCTAAATTCATCGGCTCTCCCAACTTCAGTTGCGTTGAATTCCTTCATGATGATCAGCAAATTGCTCCCCTGATTAACCAGCGAAAAGTTCTGGGAGTGCTCCGGATTGGCCCGCAGTTCGGCAGAGATCTGAATACCGACGGTGCAGCCAGGATACAGTTCATTGTCGATGGGCGCGACTCCAATACCGCATTGATTACCGTGGGATATGCCCGTGTGATCGTAAACAACTTCAATGCCGAGTGGCTCAAAAGCCGGGGTATCACGATTTCATCCGCCCGTCTGGAGGTTCGTTCCTGGTTCAACCCGAACCTGCAAAGCCGCTGGTTCATTGTTCCCGGAATTGTCGGACTGCTGACTCTGGTTGTCACGTTGATTGTTACCTCTCTTTCAGTCGCCCGGGAGCGTGAGCAGGGCACGTTCGATCAATTACTTGTCACACCCTATCAGCCCTGGGAAATATTGATCGGAAAATCGATACCGGGATTCATCATCGGCATGGTTGAAGCAAGTTTTATCGTCACGATGGCTGTTTTGTGGTTTCATGTTCCATTGATCGGCAGTCTCCTGACGCTCTATGTTGGTCTGGCGATGTTTGTCATCGCCGCGATCGGAGTTGGCCTGATGATTTCATCTCTGGCGGTCACCCAGCAGCAGGCACTCCTGGGGGCTTTCCTGTTTCTTGTTCCCGCGATCATTCTCTCCGGCTTTTCGACGCCAATCTCCAACATGCCCTATTTCATCCAGCAGCTGACTTACATCAATCCGATGCGTTATATCATGGTGGTGCTGCGAAGTGTCTTTCTTCAAGCCACTCCATTTGAAATGATGGTGAACCAGTTTTGGCCAATGGCCGTAATCGGTCTGGTCTCTCTGACATCAGCCGCCTGGCTTTTTCGCCGACGCATGTATTGATTCCCGATCTCCTTCCGCACCGTCTGCCCTGAAAAACGCCGTTTCCGTTTTGCCCCGGCCTCGGCTAGCCACATCGATCGCCGTGCAGCAGTGAAAGTGCCGTTTCGCTTGAATCAGGCGATCTGAGGTGTCAAACTGCATGCGTTGTCGGATCGTGCCCATATTCTGGAACATTCCCGTTACAACACTCCCGTTGCATTGTTGAGCAGAGACAGAGGGAATAATTGCCGGCACCGGTTTTGAATATCACCACCCAACAAAAGAAAGACTTTTTCTGATGAAGTACGGAATGAACATGCTGCTGTGGACTTCTGGCGTCACCGAAGAACACTTCCCGCTTATCGAGCAGATTAAATCCTGGGGGTACGACGGCGTTGAACTCCCGATGTTTGAATACGATATCGAGGCAAATCGAAAAATTGGCGATCACCTCAAACAACTCGACCTGGGGGCAACTGCAGTCACTGTTTGTACTCCCGAAGAAAACCCGATCTCTCCCGATGCCAACATTCGCGCTGCCGCCCTGGATCGTCTGAAAAAAGCGATTGATGCCTGCCAGGCGGCCGGTGTCACCCATTTGTGTGGCCCGATTCACTCCACTTTGGGAGAATTCACCGGTGAAGGCCGTACCGAACAGGAATGGGAACGTGCACAGGAAGTCCTGGGAAAGGCAGCCGAACACGCTCAACAGGCCGGGGTCACACTTGTGGTTGAATATCTCAACCGTTTTGAATGCTACTTTCTGAATTGCGCCGAAGACTGTGCCCGCTTCACTCGGGAAGTGAATCACCCCAACCTGAAGATGATGTACGATACTTTCCATGCGAATATCGAGGAGAAATCAATCTCCGACGCGGTGCAGACGTGCAAAGACCAACTGGTTCACGTACACATTTCAGAAAACGACCGCTCAACTCCCGGCGAAGGTGGCGTCAACTGGGATGCCTCTTTCGCCGCCCTGAAAGAAGCCGGGTATGATGGATGGTTCGTGATTGAAGCGTTCGGTCTGGCTTTGCCGGAACTGGCCGCTGCCACTCGCATCTGGAGGCGGATGTTCCCCTCCGAAGAACATCTCGCCCGAAAAGGCCTGGAGTTCATGAAAACTCGCTGGGAAGGATAAAAAATCAAACCGGCCGCCGATTCGATTCGGCGACCGGTTTTCACTGTCTCAATTCGAAATCGCACAGTTTGAAACCGCACAACCAGTGACTCTCCCCGACTGGAGGGTTCCATTAAACACCCCGCTTCACATAGCGGCCTCACACAGATATAAATTATAGAAAGCGAATCTGATGAAATTTCAAAAATCGTTCCTTTTTCTGCTGACGATTACCCTGCTCTCCTTCTCAAACCAAACGGTTCCCGCGGAGAAGAAAACTGATGACGGAAAACTGCGGATCATCTGTTTCGGTGCCCATCCGGATGATGCGGAATATCGGTGTGGGGGAGTCGGGGCCATGTGGGCGAAGTTGGGACATCACGTCAAACTCGTTTCCGTGACCAATGGAGATATCGGTCACTGGAAAATGTCGGGCGGTGCTCTTGCCAAACGCAGAACAGCGGAATCGGCTGAAGTAGCCAGACGACTGGGAGTCAGTTCGGAAGTTCTCGACATCCATGATGGAGAATTGGTTCCGAGTCTGGAAAACCGCCGTAAAATCACACGTTTGATTCGCAACTGGAAGGCGGACATTGTAATCGCCCATCGCCCCTGGGACTATCACCCCGATCATCGTTACGTTGGCGTTCTTGTTCAGGATGCCGCCTACATGGTGACCGTCCCCTTCTTCTGCCCCGATACGCCTGCCTTGAAAAAGAACCCGGTTTTCCTTTATTCAAGCGACCGTTTTCAAAAACCGTATCCGTTTAAGGCGGACATCGCCGTCTCGATTGATGACGTGTTCGAGAAAAAGATCGAAGCGTTGA
>JALWSL010000171.1 GCA_027080405.1 Planctomycetaceae bacterium | reverse complement strand
GATGTCAACGAGACTCCGAAAGTACGGTATATCAACCGCTGGCATTTGGAGAAAGAAGACCCTTCAGCAAAACTGTCGGTTCCCAAGAAGCCGATTATTTTCTGGATCGAAAAAACGGTTCCCCGCAAGTATCGCCCCTATGTGCGGGCAGGGATTCTGGAATGGAACAAGGCATTCGAGAAGATCGGCTTTCAGCAGGCGATCGAATGTCGTGATCAACAATCGAGTGATGATTTCGATCCTGAAGATATCCGCTACAACACATTCCGCTGGATTACCACTTCAGCAGGGTTTGCGATGGGGCCGAGTCGGGTGAATCCGAAAACAGGCCAGATTCTCGATGCAGATATCGTTTTCGATGAAAGCATGGTGCGTTACTATCGACAGGATTACGTTCGCACGGTCGGCATTCCCCAGGGGCTGGAAATACTGGCATCGGGGAATCGCCAGACATTTCTCAAACTGTTCGCTTCACAGGTTCCGGAAATGGAAAGTCGTTCCCGTGAAATGGAGCTGCTTTACGAACAGTATCAGCAGTTGGCCAGGGAACAGCCGGAACACGCCCTGGCGGCCCGCTTTCCCATGCAACCGGGTTGGATGAATTCGCGTCAACCGTGTAATTGCTGCATGATGGGGCCAGGTATTCAACGTCAATTGACGATGCTTTCTTCGATTCTTGCCATTCGCGGGGCGGCTCCTGGAGGAAAGGTTCCTGAGGAGTATGTCGGCCAGGCGATTAAGGAAGTTGTCATGCACGAGGTGGGCCACACGCTCGGTCTGCGTCACAATTTCAAAGCGAGTACCATGTTGACACTGGAACAGATCAACGATCCCAAAGTGACTTCGAGCAAGGGAATGACCGGTTCGGTCATGGATTATGTCCCGGCGAACTTCGCACTCGATCCGAAGAAACAGGGCGATTACTTCCCGAAAACAATCGGTCCCTACGATTACTGGGCGATTGAATACGGATACAAGCCGATTGCCTCCGGAGAAGCGAAAGAGTTGGCGAAAATCGCATCGAAATCAGCCCAGAAGGAGTTGACCTATTCAACCGATGAAGACCTGAACGGCAACCCGGATCCCCGCATCAACCTGTTTGATCTGGGAGATCCACTCGATTATGCAGATCAGCGGATCAAGCTGATGAAGCAGTCGATCAACGGTTTGACCGATCGTGTTGTGGAAGATGGCGAAGGTTACCAGCGGGTTCGCTCAGCCTTTAACATGTTGATGGGCGAGGTCTCTCAGGCAACAAACCTGACGACTCAATACATTGGCGGGGAGTACACGGCACGGGATCATAAGGGTGATCCGAATGCCCGTCCGCCGATGCAGCCGATTCCCCTGGAAAAACAGCAACAGGCATTGAAGCTGCTTCATGATGAAATCTTCTCCGACAAGGCCTTCCGCTTTCCGCCGGAATTGCTCAGATACCTGGCACCGGAACATTTCCGTGACAGTAATCGAACCTCGAATTACCACTATCCGGTCTATCAGCAGGTACTGAGCATTCAGAAAATGGCCCTTTCATCGCTGCTCGATGCGGAGAATCTGCAGAGAATTCTCGATATTGAATTGCAGGCGACCAAGGAGCAAAAGGTTCTGACTTTGCCGCAGCTTTTCGATTCCTTGACCAATTCGATCTGGTCGGAAGTTCCTCTGGATGCGACCAAACAGGCGAAGGTCTCCATTTCGACAATTCGCAGAAATTTGCAACGGGCACATATGCAAAAATTGACGGCGATCGTTTTGGGGCCTCAATCGGGCTCGGGGAGTCTGATGCAACTGCTCGGCGACAGTTCAGGAACGGCACCGGCTGATGCCCGCAGCCTGGCTCGCTTGCATCTGAAGAATCTGAACGCACGGTTGACGGCTGCGATTACCTCCAAAAAAGTAACAATGGATGCGTATTCCAA
>JALWSL010000170.1 GCA_027080405.1 Planctomycetaceae bacterium | reverse complement strand
CTATAATTTTGCGCTGTCCGAGTGCCCGTTGAATCGAAAGATTCAGTTCATCATCGATCACCGGTTTGGTCAGGTAATCGAATGCACCGATGCGAATCGCTTCCACCGCGCTTTCAATCGTCCCGTAACCGGTCAGCATGATGATGGCGGTATCCGGCTGGTTTTTCGATGCCCATTCGAGCAGATGGAAACCATCCTGATCGGGCAGATTGACATCACAGATCACCGCCTCGAATGGAAATTCCTGCATTCGATTCAACGCTTCGGTGCACGTAGCGGCTGTTTCTGTACGGTAACCGAGTTGACGCAGATAATCGGCCATTGCCTCCAGAATGAATTGATCATCATCGACAACGAGCAGCGATCCGGGCGAGTTGGACATAATTTTCTCAGCTATTTAACAGAACAGAAAATGTGTAACAGACAAACCGGCAGAAAGAACCACAATCGCGAGACCTTCTGCAATGGTGCTGAGAGCTTTGAGTTGGGAGGATACCCAAACCTAGGTCAAAAGTTGCATCCTGACAACGAAATCAGTCCGATTTGGTGCTTTTGCTCATCCCGTCTGCTTTCCTGATCCTCATAACCGATAAAAACAGAAGCAAATCGGGGAAGAGTGCCTCGAACGGGCGGTTTTTGCTGGAGTTTTCCATCTGTATTTTCCCTGTTGGGTCTCATTCTGCCCTACAGGAAAGCGATAAAATACTCTAAACTCATTCCGGGAAACCGTTCTCTGGCAATAAAACAACTTTCTTATGGATAACTATGGGAGTATCGCATGATTTCTTTTTCACGGATTCTGGTTGGAGTTGATCTGTCCCATTCAGACCGGATCGTTTCTGACGAACTGTCGGATCACTGCAGGCACGCGGTGATTCGTGCAACCGAGTTGGCAAAGGCGAAGGGGGGAGAGATCACCTTCTTCACCACGCTTGAAATTTCCGAGCAGGCCCGGCATATGATCGAAGAAAAAGAATCGAAGATTACCGATTCTGTTGAGGTCGCAGCACAGCGGGTTCTGGAAAAGCTGGTTGCAGAAGCGGAAGCGGAAGGGATCAGCGCATCCTGTAAAGTGACGTTTGGCTCCAGTTGGGAGCAGATCATTCGTGAAGCGATCCGCAGCGAGCAGACATTGGTGATTGTAGGACGACGCGGTTCCCGTTCTTCCAGTCGATTCTTCTACGGCAATACCGTGACGAAACTGATTCGGAAATGTCCGGTGCCTGTTCTGGTTGCCAAACCGGATCCCGTGCGTGAAGTGGAAGCGATTCTTGCTGCAGACGATTTTAGTGAAATAGGAGAAGCGGTACTCGATGCCGGTGTCCAACTGGCGCAAGTGAAAATGGGGCGTCTGCATGTGGTGCACGTTATCGAAGAAGAGGGACACGGCCTGTTTGGTGGAGCATCCCGCGAAGAAGGGGCCGAACTGGAAGCGAAAGAAAGAGAAGCAGCCGAAGCGGAAATCAATGAGCGTCTTTCCCGAACCGATTACAGAACTCTCGTGCATGGAACCAAAGTTCATGTTGATGTCGGTTCTCCCGAAGAAGTGATTCTTGATATCATCGAGGCGGAAAACGTCGATCTGATGGTCATCGGAAGTGTCGGTCGTTCCGGACTTTCCGCCATGTTATTGGGGAGTACCGCGGAAAGATTGCTCAGCACAGCTGACGCTTCCCTGATGGTCATCAAGCCGGCTGATTTTGTCAGTCCGGTCAAAGTGGAGTAGGTCAATATCCTGCCTCAATAAAAAGTAATTGCCCGAACCAATTTATTTGAAAACCGACAACCCGCAATTCCTGGATAATTCCTGACATTTCATTTTTGATTTTTGGTTTTTGATTTGTCAGTTGGACCTTGTTAGGCTGAATTCGGTCGGGCTGATTGACAGACCGGTCCGTTGGTTCCGTTGGGGTATACATTC
>JALWSL010000169.1 GCA_027080405.1 Planctomycetaceae bacterium | reverse complement strand
AGCCAAAACCCAGTCCCCAACCTCGATTCTGTCGCTGTCTCCCAATGGAAGTGCATGCAGATTATTGGCGTTGATCTTGATGACAGCGACATCCGAGCGTGGATCCGTTTTGACATCGACAGCCTCATACTCCTTACCATTGTGGAGCTTCACAACGATGCGATCTGCACCATTTACCACATGGTTGTTGGTGATGATGTAACCATCCTCACTGATGATGAAGCCGGAACCCTGCCCCAACGCGCGGTGTTGCCGTCCACGTGGTACACGGGGTAATTTCTGCTCATCGAAGAATCGCTTGAGTTCGGGGCTATTCCTGAAGAACTGTTCAAATTCGGGTGGAACTCCAAGTCCCCCTCCCAAGCCACTGGATACCTGAGAAACTTTGCTCTCTGTCCTGATTGAAACGATACCCGGGAATGTTTTTTTCGCGACTTCCCGAAAAGACCGCGACAGATCCTGAGGTGAAACAACTGCCTTGGCAAGCGCGAGGCGGACCTGAGAAGTACCGTCCTGGCCGACACCAACGGTCGCGACAATCGCGATAGTAAGTCCCACCAGGGCAAGCACTCCCAAAACAACAGCCGTGGAGAGCCCCCTTCTGAAAGGTGGCTTTCTGTCTGCTACTTTTGCTGACAACTCCGATCTATTTTTCTTTAACATGGGAATGATTCCTTTCCTTTGTGTATCTCATTTGTGAATGACTTGTGAATTCTCGACAGCACTGTCCATAGGGCTAACGCAAGCCCCGCTACAGTCTTCCGTCCCCTCATGACTCCCGGAGGGGGTGGGCAGGATCAGGCAGGTTTTTCAGGCGGCGAACGACCGACTTCTGTTTTGTGCGGCCCCCCCACAGGAACCAACGTCCGTGCTCGGTCTCCATACAAACCAGTCGCACCGGGTGGTCTAACCTCTTCTGATAGGTAGTACGCCCCCAGGGGAAAATTTGCTGGAAAATTTTTTCACAAAACAAATCCCCCTCTTCAAAGAAAGGCAAAAACCGAGTCGAAAGGAGGTGTAATGAGACCTCGAAATAGACCTGGACCAAGGCAATATTGGCAATCCAATACCAATATCGGGCCGAAGTGGTTATGATGGCATCAGTTGCAGGATACAATTCCTTCTTTCGATCCTTTTTCCTAATGTGAACACTCGTCAAAAGTTATGAATAGCGGATCAGATTCAGCCCAGTCGGAATTTGAGCACCTCAGTGCCTGCGAGAGCGTGCTTGGGTATGAGTTCAAAAACAAAGATTTGCTTAAACTGAGCTTGACTCACGCGTCAGTCGCTCCGACACGTCTGGATTCCAATGAACGGATGGAATTTCTGGGGGATTCGATTCTGGGAATGGTTGTATGCGACCGCTTGTTCGTCAAATTTCCCGAGGAAGAAGAGGGACAGTTGACGCAATTGAAATCGGAAGTCGTCAGTCGAACGGCCTGTGCTCACCTTGCCGATTCATTGGGGTTGGTGCGATTTGTGTATATGGGCAAGGGGTTGCACCAGGCGAACGAAGTTCCGACATCTGTCCTGGCTGGCGTTTTCGAATCGATTATTGCAGCGATCTATCTGGATGGAGGTTTTGACGCCGCTTACCAGTTCATTTCCAGAAATCTCGATGATCTGATCTGCCATGCGGCTGAAACGGCCCATAACCGTAATTCGAAAAGCAAACTCCAGCAGTGGACACAAAAGGAACTGGGATTGACCCCCACTTACAAGTTACTCAATGAGACCGGCCCGGATCATTCCAAAAATTTTCAGGTATCGGCAGTCATTGGAGCGAACAGTTATCCGGCAGCCTGGGGACTGAACAAGAAAGAGGCCGAGCAAAAAGCGGCTCTCAATGCGCTACGGGAACTGCAGGGTGGTGAATCGGAAGATTCCAGTCCGGAATAACGAGTTCTACTTCGGTTTTCTTCAAA
>JALWSL010000168.1 GCA_027080405.1 Planctomycetaceae bacterium | reverse complement strand
CTCCTTGCCAGCTCAATTGGCAAAGGTGTTGGGGCCGGGCTGCCTGGCCGGAATTCGATTTGGTGACTGGTGGAAATTGTTGGCAGAAAACGGGTTTCATGTCGATGCACGTTATTGGGGACGAGCCGCTCACCTGACTCTCAGCAGTTTGATCACGTCTCCGGTTTCATGGGTCGAAAACTTCTTTCACGGGCCGATGCTGGAATCGACTCAGGTTGAGCCTCCACTGTTTATTCTTGGTTCGTGGCGCAGCGGGACGACGCATTTACATAATCTGCTCTGTCAGGATGACCGATACGCAGCCCCGGATCTTTTTCAAACGATGTATCCGCTCACCTTCCGTTCCGCCCGTTGGTGGCTGGAGCCTCTGTTGGCCATGTTGACGCCCCGTCAGCGGTTCATGGACAATATGAAAATGAGTCTGCGGGAACCGGCTGAAGATGAAATGGCTATCGGCATTCTGTGCCGCAAATCGAACAGTTTCAGTTGGGTCTTCTCCCGTCATGCCGAAAAATATGATCGTTACCTTTCGTTCGAACAGGCGACCTCCAGAGAACGGGCAGCGTTTCGCCAGGCATTAACCTACTTTGTCAACAAGGTTCAACGAGCTGCCGACGATCGCCCCTTGATTTTGAAATCTCCCAATCACACCGCCCGAATTGAACTGATTCTTGAGGCTTTTCCCAACGCCAGATTTTTGCATATCCATAGAAATCCGTATGAAGTCTTTCAGTCCTTCGTACACATGGCCCAAAACGTGATCCCCGTCTGGGCACTTCAGAAATACGATTTCTCGCATTTACACGATATGGTTCTCTCACAATATCGCCAGTTGTATGAAGCCTATTTTCGCCAACGGGAAGCCGTTCCGGAGGGACAGCACTTTGAAATCGCCTATGAAGACCTCGTTGCCGACCCTCTTTCACAGTTGGAGCAGATCTACTCCCAACTGAACCTCCCCGATTTTGAAATCGCCCGTCCGAAGTTTGAATCGTATCTGGAAAGAACAAAAAACTATCAGCGGAACAGGCATCTTGAAATCCCGAATGAGTTGCGCAGGCGGATTGACCAGGAATGGGGCTTCTGCTTTGACGCCTGGAATTACGCCCACGAGGAAGATAACAGGGCGGAGTGATCAGCCTCCCCGCTGCCTGTCTCGGGAACCGCTTCCCTGCATACAGTCATGAATGGTCGGGCCTGTTTCGGTGCCAATCCATGCCAAAGAGCCTGTTCTTTTTTGTTGTAACCTCCTGTCTGCCAGGATATTCCAGAGCATGACAGAGCAGATTGCTCCCTGCCGCGAAACATTTTTCCAGACGAAAATAAAATATTCTTAAAAAAACAGATAAAAAAATTTGCTTCCCGAATTTCCTGACCTACGTTGGAGTGGTTCGGGCAGTTGTCACTTACGGCGGAAACAGACAGAAGTCGCAGTCAACAGAATCCGCTTCTGCTTTGACTTCGGGTGTCACTTGCGGGGCAATGTCGCTGCGTAAGATAAAATGTTAGGTTTATAGATTTGAGGGGAACTCCAAATGAAGAACATCATCAACAATGTAAAGCATTTCCTGGAATGTGAAGATGGGCCAACTGCTGTCGAGTATGCCGTTATGCTCGCTTTGATCGTTGTCGTTTGCCTGACTGCTGTTCAAGCAATCGGTACAAACGCCAATTCTCAATTCGAAGCCGTTCGCGACGCATTGAGCTAATGCTTGAGCGCCTGTGTAACAACAGGTTTGTACGTGAGACACAAGGCTGCCTGGCATTCGCTCGGGCAGTCTTTCTCTCCGTTTGGAAGCGAGCAAGTAAACGATCTACCGCCTACAAGGCGGTAGCTTTTAATTGGTGGGCGGACTGACTCGGACTGCAAGTCCTCCGTCAGTCTTGGGATTCAATTCGAAAGTTCCCCTCATTATCGGGAGGTTCCTGG
>JALWSL010000167.1:24945-27331 GCA_027080405.1 Planctomycetaceae bacterium | reverse complement strand
ATCAACACTTCATCAAGATTGAGCAGCACATTTCCCACCAACGTCCAGGCGGCATACTCGGCGGGGTCGGCTCCTTCAGGGAGTGGGCCAATCGGATCCGTCGCCAATTCGGTCGCCGCTTTTGTATCATTTTGATATTTTCTGTTAGCCGAGTTGAAAAGCTCGACCAACCTTTGCAACTCTTTTTCCTGTGGCTGGCGGGCGGTGCAAAGCAGGAAGCCAAAACGGAGGCGATCCTGTAACGTACCGGAATGTTTTGCCATGCGTCGCCCCAATGCCTGAGCCGCTTCCACGTAAACGGGATCGTTGAGCGTCACAAATGCTTGAAGTGGCGTGTTGGTTCGTTCCCGTTTGAGTGAACATGTTTCGCGGTTGGGTGCATCGAAAGCAGCCATCGAGGGGTACGGATTCGACCGTCTCCAGGTTGTGTACAACCCACGGCGATACCGGTCTTCCCCCTTGCTTGTCTGCCAATCGATACGGCCACCGACAGCCGCATTGAGCCCCAGTGCTGGTTGAGGCGGTTTGACGGGCGGGCCGTACATCTTGCGGCTCAACAATCCGCTCACCGCCAACGCCTGATCGCGCACCATTTCGGCAGAAAGTCGGAATCTGGCTCCGCGGGAAAGCAAACGGTTTTTCGGATCGCGTTCCAGTTTCTCGGCAGTCGTTTGAGAAGACTGCCTGTACGTAGCCGACATCACAATTGTTTTGATGAACGCTTTTTGATCCCATTGAAGGCGCAGCAATTCCGAGGCGAGCCAGTTGAGCAATTTCGGATGCGAAGGAAGTTCTCCCTGTGATCCGAATTCTTCACTGGTTGATACCAGCCCGATTCCAAACAGTTTTTCCCAGAAGCGATTCGCAATCACGCGAGGAGTCAGCGGATTGTTTTTGTCGATGAGCCACTTCGCCAAATCCATCCGGTCGGGCGGCCCTTCCTTTTTGGGTGGAGCGTGAAACGCGGAAAGCAAAGCGGGCTGCACCTGCTCGCCCAGAGATTTGTAATTGCCGCGAATTTGTATGAACGTCTTGCGGTATTTCTCTTTCGGCAACTGTTTCATGACAGGAACCGTTGTGTACGGCTTCTGGTTTTTGATCGATTGCTCCAGTTTGGCGATCTGTTTTCGCGTTTCATTCAATTCAGGGGCAATCTCGGCGACGTAGTATTGCGTCAGTTGCTGTTGTATTTCAGGTGTCCGTTTTTCAACGGGAATTCTGGCCAGTTCGAGCATTTCCGGTTTCACTTTCGCCATTTCGGAAACGATCGGGTTGTCTGTCAATGAAAATTGGAAATGCCCCAGGTTATGATTCCCGTGAGGCGATTGCTGCTCGATCCTGATAACCAGTTGCTCATCATCCTGAATGGAAAAGGGCTTTCGGGGGATGAGCGTCAAGGTGTGCGGCTGTTCGATTTCCCCTCCAACTGCCCAACCGCGTTTGTTCGGATCTTTTTTATCCAGCACAAAAGCGGCTGCAAAGCCCGGCTGTTCATAATCGGCGAATGCGTTAGCCAATTCAACGGGGCGGGCAACGCTGAGCGACAACTCCCGTTTCGGATTGGGAGCTTCCCTGATGGTTGTCTCCCAGACCACTTTATTATCTTCGCCAATCGCTTTGATACGGAAGTCGCTGAGCCTGCGTTGCAAATTGTTATCGGTGCGGTTCCAGATCACGATGCGATCAACCGGCTGTGTTGAATTCAACCTGACTTCCCACCACGGATTATCTGATATCGCGGTGTGTGTGGTCGATTTGGCGGTGTACTCGCCGTTGGTGTTGCCATCGATTGCCAGATTGGCAGGGCCGGAATAGGCGGTACTGCTTTGCGTTGCATTGCCTTGCAGGGCGATATTATCTCCGCCGGAAAAAATCTGTACTTCCGCCAGGGAGAGAATCTTCTGCTTCCCCGGAATCTCGATGCGAACCGACCGGACTTTCGGCGAGCGATTCCCGATCGGCTCAACGCTGGCCGAAACTCGCGTGATTACAAAGTTGCCACCGCCCAGGCCTGCCCCTTTGCCGGGAAGTTGCTCATCGGGCAAGGTCTCCAACCGAATTGCAGTCCATTGAGACGCAACTTTCTTTTGCGGCCCGGTGGGGGAAAGACGAACTTCATAGTTCTCCCTTTCACTTGCCTGTTTGACAAAAACTGACCGACCGTCACGATTCTGCAGAGTCGAACCCCGAGAAGACGTTGCCCGCTGCGGCGTTGTGGCTGTCCATGATACGGGAGTGTTGATTCGAGCTTCCCACTTTTTCTGCGAGGCAACCAGCTGCGGCGTTGGCGTGTGCAATTTCGTTTTGAGTTTTTCAAGTTCCTGTTGCCATTGTTTTTTCTGCTGTTTCTGTTCCGGAGTGAAGTATCTCAAAAGCGGACTTTCAT
>JALWSL010000167.1:12263-24935 GCA_027080405.1 Planctomycetaceae bacterium | reverse complement strand
GACTTTCATCGCGTTTGTCGGCATCTTCCGTGTTGTTCCGAATGGCGAAAATCTGGAAATACTCTTTCTGCGAAATCGGATCAAATTTATGGGTATGGCAGTTCGCGCAGGTCATTGTCGTTCCCATCCAGACCGCAAACGTCGTATTGACACGATCGACAACGGCTGCATTGCGGAATTCTTCATCGTTGGTCCCCCCTTCGTTGTTGGTCAGGGTGTTTCGATGAAATGCGGTCGCGATGAGCTGTTCATCGGTCGGATTCGGGAGTAGATCGCCGGCCAGTTGTTCGATCGTGAATTGATCGAACGGTTTGTTTTCATTAAGTGATTTGATCACGTAATCCCGAAAGGCCCAAATCGTGCGTGGCGGATCGTCGGCGTAACCGGCTGAATCGGCATAGCGGGCAAGATCAAGCCACGGCCTGGCCCAATGCTCGCCATAAGCGGAAGAAGCGAGCAGCCGATCAACCAGCCGTTCATACGCTTGGGGCGAGTGATCGTTCAAGAACGCGGTTACTTCCTCGGGCGTGGGAGGCAAGCCCGTCAAATCAAGACTGAGCCGACGAATGAGCGTTTCACGAGATGCTTCCGGTGCAGGGGTGAGCCCTTCGGCTTCGAGCCTTGCCAAAATGAAATGGTCGATTTCGTTGCGCACCCATTTCCTGTTTTTGACCTCCGGCAGTTTCGGACGAACCAGCTTCTGGTACGACCAATGCCCCTCGATTTTTCCGCCCTGGAGAAGCCATTTTCTGATCTTTTCAATTTCTTCCGGTTTCAGCTTCGAACCGGTCTCGGCCGGAGGCATGACTTCCGAATCGTCTTTGCTGGTGATTCTGCGATAGAGTTCACTTTCTTCCGGTGTTCCGGGGACAATCGCCGGTTCGCCGGAATCATTTTCCGCAAATGGCCACGATTCCGTATCGACGCGTATCCCCCCTTCGCGCTTGTTTTCATCCGGCCCGTGGCAATGAAAGCATTTGTTGGAAAGAATCGGGCGGATATCCCGCGTGAAATCAAGCGGCTGATCCGCATAGACGCCATTACTGCTCAAGCTGTCGCAAGCCAGGCAAACAAGAGTGCCATAGAAAACAGAAAGAAGAAATCTTGTGTTCATCTCAACGACTCTCGTGGAAGGAACATCAGGCGGGATTCACATGCAGGCGCCTGTTTCTGGCAGCGCCCTACGCATATTCTACACAAAACATCAGTCAATTCCAATCTGTTAATTGGTGAAGCAGCCCCTTTGTCGGGAGTTCATTGTGAACCGTTCGAAAACATCAAAATGAAATATTTACACGGAAATAGGACCGGCAAACGTGAAAATCGCCCGATAAAAACCGACTTGCCAATGTTTCGGCCCGCTATTGACGCGTTTTTTTATTGATCTTGCTCTACAAGCATCGGGAGCGTACATTACCGCCCCTTCCCAATCTGATTTGTGTCGATTGCAAGACCATTCACCCCTTTTTTGCTACCTCCCGGAGTTCTTCGATGGAAAATCAATCTTCCAGCGGTTCACAACCAGAACAGAATCAGGAACCGGAAATCGTTTCTCAGGAAGTTGTCCCCAAGCGGCGTCTGGGACGCGGCCTCAATGCCTTATTGGGCGGGGCAGGCCCGACCAACGAACCTTATGCAGAATCTTCAGAACTCAGACTGCATACAGAAGAAGATTCGGAGCAGGGCGTTCTACTCGAAATTCCATTGGAAAAAATTCAACGAAATGCGAATCAACCACGCCAGCATTTCGACAAGCAGTCGCTGGAAGAACTGGCGGAAAGCATACGTATCCACGGGATTTTGCAGCCCATTCTGGTGCGGGAATATGGCGATCACTACGAACTGATTGCAGGGGAGCGCCGTTGGCTGGCCGCAAAACAGGCTGGCTTGAAACAGATCCCGACGCGCGTTGTCGATGTGGTGGATCAGGTTGCGTGCGAATTTTCTTTTGAAGAGAACCTGAAGCGGAAAGACCTTGGCGTTCTGGAAAAAGCGCAGGCGTTTCGGAATTATATCGATCTGTTTGACAGCAGCGCGGAAGAATTGGGCAAGCAATTGAGCATGAGCCGCTCGGCAGTTGTCAACACGCTGCGTCTGCTGGAACTGCCCGTTCCGATCAAAAATAGTCTGCAGGAAGAAAAACTGACTGCCGGACACGCGCGAGCCCTGCTTTCACTGAAAGAGGAATCGCAGCAAATGGAACTGGCAGAGCGGATTCAGAAAGAGCAGCTTTCAGTTCGCAAGACAGAAGCAGCCGTCAAGGAGATGCTCGGTAGAACGGCAACCGTCCCGATGAAAAAACCTGAGAAATCGGGAAAACCGGAGTTGAGCAACCACTTGAAATCGCTCCAGGATCAATTTCGGGACGCTGTTGGCCTGAAAGTCGAATTCAAGCTGAAAAGCAAGGACTCGGGACAGGTAATTCTGCATTTTGCCAACCAGGACGATTTTGAACGGATCACCCAGTTGATACGCAATGCGAATGCCAAAGCAGCGTGAGACATTCGCAGGGAAAATCGATCAAGGGAAATGACGTGGCAGATAATCGTTCGCTTGTTGCCCTGCTGTTCCTGTAGTTCCCACGCATCGCTTTCGCTCCATTTCCTTGCTCCACCTCGCCTGCTCTCTCATCAAAATCCATTCAATTGAGTGCCGAAACCGGAGCTGGAATTTGACATCCGGCTATTTCCGGTAACAATGAGGCAGCCTGTTGCTGTTGGCTGGAGTTAGTGCTTCTCACGACAAGTTCCGACAGCTTTTGTGCCGGGAGATTTTCCTGCCTGTTGCTTTCACAGGGAAACTGGTTCGAAGGGGGAATTGCCCGAAAGAACGTGTTGGACGAATCGGTGCGCAAAAGGAGAGCGAGCGGTCTGTGACGTTTGCCTAAGTGTTTATGTGCCTGAGTGGACGTGACTAGCCAACCGGTAGGCGGGATGGGGCGACGGAGCGAATCCGTATCCCTGGTTGCTGGATGTGACCCCAGGCTGCAACAAGTAGTAGACCAGGCAGAGCGAGGCTGTCAACTTTTGTTCCGGTCTACCTTGAATAGCTGTAGCGGATCTGTTGGGTTATCACGTTGTAGTGACTCCGCCTCGAATATGGACATTTGTATTACTTCAGTCAATTACCTCAATTTGAGCTGCTGGATTGAGTTTTTATCCGTCCTGGTCTGATTATGTCAGCTAAGATTCTTCTATCATCGGTGCTGAAATGCGCAACCGATGCAAATAACGGTTCGGTATGCGTTCAATCACATGACACGTTTTACACCACTGAAAAGACACTCTTGAACACGATTGAGATTCAACCAGTTAGTGGACCGGTAGAAGGAAAAGTGACTCCACCCGGCTCCAAGAGCATCACCAACCGGGCGTTGATTATCGCGGCCCTGGCACAGGGGGAGAGTATACTCAGAGAGACTCTGGCGAGTAACGATACCCACGTGATGCTGGACAGTCTGCAGCGATTGAACATCCAGTGGAGCAGGGATGAGCAGGGGACGGTTTCCATCACCGGCTGCGGTGGAAAGATCCCTTCCTCGCGAGCGGAACTCTGGCTCGAAAACAGCGGGACAAGTATCCGTTTTCTGACCGCCCTGTGCGCCCTTGGTGTTGGCGGTTACGAACTGGACGGTAACTCCCGTATGAGGCAGCGCCCCATTATCCCTCTGGTCAAGGCTCTTCGCGAACTGGGCATCGATGTGCATTGTCTGCACAATACCGACAGCCCCCCTGTTCTAGTCAACTCGATCGGTTTTCCCGGAGGGCGAGTTCATATCGAGGGGAATCTTTCGAGTCAGTATCTATCCGCCCTGTTGATGGTCGCCCCGTATGCAAGTTCTCCGTTGGAAATAATCGTCGAAGGCGAACTTGTTTCGATCCCCTATATCGAATTGACATTGAGTCTGATGGAAAGTTTCGGCGTTGACGTGCAGGTCAATGGAATGCAGCGCTTTCAGATAACGCCCCAGGCATACCGTGCCAGGGAATATACCATCGAACCGGATGCTTCAGCCGCCAGCTATTTCTTCGCTGCAGCTGCGGTAACGGGTGGCTCCGTCACCGTTCCCAATCTGCATAAAAATGCACTTCAGGGTGATATCAAATTCGTCGATGCTCTCGCGCTGATGGGGTGCACGGTCGAATGGGGAGACAACTACGTCAAAGTAACCGGGGGCGAGCTTCGCGGAATCGATATCGACATGAATGCGATCAGCGATACGGCTCAAACATTGGCCGCGGTTGCTGTTTTTGCCAACGGGCCGACTCGTGTCCGAAATGTCGAACATATGCGTTACAAGGAGACAGACCGCATTTCGGCGGTGGTGACGGAATTGAGAAGGCTTGGCATCAACGTGGAGGAACACCCGGACGGTTATACGATTCATCCGGGGCCGATCACTCCCGCCAGTATCAAAACGTATGATGACCACCGCATGGCGATGAGTTTCAGCCTCATCGGACTGAAAGTTCCCGGCATTGTTATTGAAGATCCCGACTGCACCGCCAAGACATACCCGCATTTCTTCGACGATCTTGCTAAACTGTGCAAAAATTAGAGAGTAAAAACGGAATTTATCCGATGCAAAGTCTCTCCGGGCAGGTCAACGAAGTCGCATGAAAAAACAGCCGAAGCGTAAGCAGAAAAAAGAAACGGCCACACCGAACCCGCTGACAGCCAGACAGTGGGCCTTTCATTTTGTTGAACAGTGGCGTTTGAAACAGCGGCTGGTTCGCGATCAGCTCAAAGAGGCAGGAGGAGAGCGATCCGAACAGCATCAGGGTGCGAAATTCGCGCAACGGCTGATTTTACGGATCGCGACCATCGATATCGTCCTTTCAGAATCTGTTTCACGCCCCCGGGAACGTGTTGAACCCGCTTTATGGACACTCCTTCAATTGGGCGCGGCTGAGTTGTTGTTCGGCCCCGTCAACTCCCAGCACGCCGCCATTTCAGAAACAGTCGAACTGTGTCGATTCGCGAACCATCCGGAATGGGCCGGCTTTATCAATGGGGTTTTACGGAGTGTCCAACGACTGCTCGCTGATGAAACATCCAGCGAACCGGGAGCGAACCGTTATCCCGTAGAAAATCGTCAATACCGCGATGTGAAGAAAAAGATCTTCCCCAATCCGGAGGGGAGATTCGTTGATTATCTTTCGCATGCGTTCAGTTTGCCCATCACTCTTGTCCGTCAGTGGGAAAAAACTTTCTCTCGGGAAGAACTGATTGAAATTGCCTGGGCTTCCCTGTTCCCGCCTCCGATGACAGTGCGTATCACCCGATTACTTATCGAACCTGAAAGATGGATCGAGCAATGCAAAGCACAGGGCATCAATGTCGAAGCGGGGGATTTTCCGGAAGCGGTTCGATTGAAGCAACCGGTTCGTCTGAGTGATCTCCCCGGTTTTCAGGAAGGAGAATTTGTCGTTCAGGATGAAACGGCGATGCATGCGGCCCGCCTGTTGAACCCCTTTCCCGGACAAAATGTTCTCGATTTATGTGCAGGGCCGGGAACCAAAACAACACAACTGGCTGAGTTGATGCTCAACCAGGGACGGATTCTCGCAACCGATATCGTGGAACATCGCCTGAATCAGGTGCTGGAAAATACGGCTCGCCTGGGGTACGAGTGTATTGAAACTCAATTGATTGATCGAGATAAACCGAAAGTTGACGGTGGCCCGTTCGATGCGATTCTGATTGATGCCCCCTGCAGTAACACCGGAGTGCTTGCCAAACGTGTTGAGGCACGCTGGCGGTACAGCGATCGGGCCGTGCAGGAGTTGAACCGGATTCAACGGCATCTGCTCGATGTGGCAGCAGGCGAATTGAAGCAGGATGGGCGAATGGTCTATTCCACGTGCAGCATCGATCCGCGAGAGAACGAATTGCTGATCCAGAACTGGCTTCGATCGCACGAGGAATTTACCTGCAGCGACATGAAAACAATCCTGCCCAACGACAAACACGACGGCGGCTTCGCGGTTCTGCTTTCTCGGGAACCTCAGCATTTGTCCGAAAATGAATAAACCGTTCGTTCATTGCCGATGTCTCTAACAGTTCGGATTCGCGGTCGCGACTTGCGGGGATGTGGATGTTTTCAAAGGGGGCAAATCCGGTTCGAGAACGCCTTTCGATTTTTTCCAGATCAGTAATCCCTCAACAACCATCCAGATTTGGATTGTCATGATGACCGCCCCGAATCCGAAAAGCAGATAGTTTCCTGTTGGGAGCCAGCCCGTTTTGGCGTTGAACATGTTCCAGAGCATTGCCCAGGCGGGCAGGATGAGCATGATCGCCATTGGGATCGCCACAAAAGCAACTTTCTTGCCCCGTCTCCAGAGATAGAAAAAAGTGACCATGAACGCGAGCCCGGCCAGAAGCTGATTGGTCGCCCCGAAAAGAGGCCAGAGAATCAGCCCGCCGGTACCGTACGGTTTACCCGGAGCTGCCGGAAGCATTGCCACAACAAACCCGAACAGAACCGCCAATGCAGTCGCGGCATACATGTTTTTCAGGGGAGTTACTTTCAATGTCCCCGCCAATTCCTGAATAATGTACCGCTGCAATCGTGTTGCCGTATCGAGTGTTGTCGCCGCGAAGCAGGCAACCAGAACCGCAATAATTCCCGTCCCCATCGCCAACGGGATTCCCAAAGTAGAAAGGAAGTTGGCCCCTCCATCCACAAAAGCGCTCACTTTCGCAGAAAGAGAAAACGCTCCCCAACCGGCTTCAGGATTGTAACGGGTGTGCCAGGCGTCGATCCCCGTCAACATCTCGCCCCCTTCACCGATGACACCCATTCCCAATCCGGCTGTACAGCAGAGGATGACCAGAACGGCGAGCGCGCCTTCAAGAAGCATCCCCCCGTACCCGATATATTGGGCGTCCGTTTCACAGGCGACCTGTTTGCTTGTCGTGCCGCTGCTGACCAGACAATGAAACCCGGAACAGGCACCACAGGCGATCGTGATAAACAGAAACGGCAACATCGGCGGTGCATCAGCCGGGATATTTTGAGCAACCATCGGGGCACTGGTCGTAATATCTGTCTGTTGGGAGAACCCTGCCACAACCAGACCGGCGACCATCAGTAACAACGCGATAAATAACTGATGCGAATTGATATAATCGCGAGGTTGCAGCAGCACCCAAACCGGCAACACCGAAGCGATGTAGCAGTAGATCATCAAAAGGACGGTCCAGAAGACAATCGGGTTGATCGCGTAGCCCAACATCGTCGCCGGCAGCACGACAGGGTACATGTAAACGCCAACCGCGACCGCAGCATATAACAGCACCAACGCGATCAGTGAGGGGATAATCAACCCTCCTTTGCGTTTGAAGACCCAGAAGCCAATGCCCACCGCCAACGGCATCGCCAGCCAGACAGACAGCACCGATTCCGGATAGTCCTTGAAGATGATCGCGATCACGAGTCCAAAAATGGCCAGCACGACCGTCAAGGCAAAAAACAGCACCAGCAGAAACAGAAGCTTGGCTCGTGGAGAAATTACTCGCCCTGAAATCTCTCCGACCGTCTGCCCACGGTTTCGCAGGGAAACGACCAACGCCCCGAAATCGTGAACGGCCCCGATAAAAATGGAACCAAACAGAACCCAAAGCAGGGCGGGCAACCAACCCCAGAAAACCGCAATGGCTGGCCCGACAATCGGCCCGGTTCCTGCAATACTGGTAAAATGATGCCCGAAAATGATGCTCTTTTTCGTCGGGACAAAATCGATATTGTCCCGCATTTCCACACTCGGGACGATCGCGTCTTCGCTCAATCCAAAAATCTTTCGGGATAACCAGCGACCATAAAAGTGATACGCTGCAATGAACCCGAAGAAAGAAAGGAACGCAACAAGCAGAGTCGACATATTTATTCCATCTCGTTATTTTGAATCCTGATTGATGCCCCGCAAGACCGGCTGCCGTTCAACTGCAGTGTCCGAAGCGGAAATACCCGGAACTATGCGTGGGAAAGATTGCGCGGGAAAGATTCATTCACCTTCATTCACCCACGACAATACTGTATTCTGCAGCGGGTGGGGTTCCTTTTTCCACCGTCAAACGCAACCGGTTCGATTGATACTTATCGGTATCGATTCGCAGTAGTATTCGATGCTTCCCTTTCGTCACAGGGACGTTTTTCCAGTTTTGGGGCTCCAGACGCCTGTTGTCCAGCCAAAGGATTATTCCGTCGTTCGGTTCAAGTCCGAGTTTCACATTTCCCGGAACGGTCACATCAATTTCCGCATAAACAAATACGATTTTATTTTTTGAGATCCGTTTTGCTTCATCGATCGGCAATTCGCCGGAAGCGAGTGAATAGATTGGCCGCCAGCGTTGCGGAGCGTATTCGAAAAGCAGATTGCGGACCGATTCATCAGCGAAAGTATCCCACGTTGTTTTTGGTGGGGGCTTCTGATAAATCCTCCAGCGGTACACGGTCGGAGTGGCCGACATCGTGTAACCAGGGTCTTTGCCCAGGGCGGAAAGAAACCGAAGCAGGTCAACAAATTCATCGTGTGTGAGGAACTTCGTCAACCCGGTGGGCATCAGGGAATCGCCCTCTTTTTCGAATTCGATATCGTCGACTGCAATCGTTATTTCTTTCCCTTGTGCATCTCGCAGAACGATCCGGTCGTCATCTTCATCAACAACAATCCCGGTGTGCTGCAAGCCGTCCGCATCGACGATCAATTTCGTTTTGTACGCCTCTTTGATTGCCTGCGAAGGGAGCAGCAGCGCGTTGATTAAATAGTCGATAGGGGAACTGCCGCCGACCGCACTTAAATCGGGCCCAATCTTCCCACCTGCCTTTCCGATCGCGTGGCACTTGTAACAATTCAGTTCTTCTCGACGAAAAATCTGTTCGCCCCGAGCCGCGTCCCCTTTTTGAAGCACTTGCTGGGTTAATGATTTCAACTCCTGTTTGGTCAGAGGTTTGGAACTTGATTCCAGCCCAGCCGCTTTGGAAAGAGGGTCGGACAACGGCGGATCATTCCGTCCGGCTGTCAGCATCGCTCGCAATGCCAGCTTGGCGATATCCGGAGCGATTTGTTGCTGGCTGATTGCCTCACCCAGCAGTTTCGGCCCATTTTTTCGGGAAAGAAACGGCTGGATGACGCGGTTGATATCATCCTGGAGAGTCGCCTCCTTCAGATAATTCGCAGCCGCGATGGCTGCTTTTTTCAGGTCAATTCCTGCAAGCGAACGAATTGCCTGCACTCGAACCGACTTCGGATTTTTCGATGAGGCCAACTGCTGGATACTCGCGCTCGCATCACGTCCTCCCAAAGTTGCCAGCGTTTGAATGATCGTTCCCGTCAGCGCTTTTTGGGAGGGATCTTTCAACCGCTTTTCAAGATCGGCTGAAAGTTCGGAGACCTTCCATTGACCGATCAGTTTGACCGCCTGCTTTTGCAGTTTGATATCTTTTGTTTCCGCTCCCAAATCGAGAAGCTGTTTCAAGCGGGTCAAATCGCCAGCCGGTTTGATTTTTCGCGTTTGTGATGTTTGAGAAAGCAATTCCAGTGCCGCCAGTCGTGTGGGTGCGGAAAATGCCTTTTCATCCAGCGTCTTTTCAAAAATATACTGCAAATCGACCGCATCGCCCCGTTTGCAGATGAGAGACAAAACCGTGGGCAAACGGGATTCCGGTAACCGTCCGCTATCAATCAAGCGAACCATTGGAGCAACGCTCGGGCTTTGAGCTGAAACCGTTGAAGGAGTGGCGTAAAGAATCGCCGCACAAAGACTGAGCAGACAGCAGGTGAATACGTTTCGCATGTTTTGCATAGGGGTTCCCGGCAGGCATTGATGTTATCTCAAAGGCATCGCGGTGGGACAGTGGATCCTGCCTGTCCTGTTATCAACCGACTAACCGAAGCCGAGACTGCCGCCGGCTATACAGTTCGTTTGCACACACGCCGCAGTCCGCTCAGCTTCCGCGTTTCATTCTACGAAACTCAATCGAGTTCGTCGAGTTGCCTGCGGAGTTGGTCGCGTTCCTTGCGGGTTGCGTCGAGATCGAACATGAGATATTTGATGTCGAGTCGTAACTGCGCCAACGCTTCCTGAACAAGAGACAGAATCCGTCGCCGACGCCGAACCGATTCAACCATTTCCCCGTACGAATCTTCCAGTTCCTGCTGAACCGAAAGAGGCATTTTCGCGATCTCTTTGCCCAATCTCACCAGTTCGTCCGGGAGTTCGTCTGTATTATCCGTAAATCGTGATGTTATTTCAGGCATCTCTGTCAACTTTCACATTTCGCCCGTCCGTCGTCTGTTGGAGTTCCCGTATGTCCCGGGATGATCTCCACCGGTAATAACGCTACCAGATCGCAACAACACCCCGATCTTTCGCGGATTTCCCCTTTCGTTCTGATATTGTCTTGTTTTTGAACTATCAGGTAAAATGCCAAGCTTGGAATCAAACCGGGATGTTACAACGATTTCAACCTAATTTGGGACCAATGGCAAGTAGTTGCTTGTGAAATATGTTGTTTTGTCATACCACCTGCAAGGCAAATGTCCACATGACCACCTGCCGTTTGCCCCTTGATCATGGCACTTAACCACGTTCGATGCGAAACTGCATGTACACATACCTCCTAGTGCATTGTAACTATTATTCATTCCTGTGGGGGAGATGTGCCCTGCCGAAACGGTTTGGGATATCGTTGTTTCTCTGCTTGTTCGCCTTATTCCTGCAAAGTACTTCCACCATTCGGGCAGATGATTTTCATGAAACATTCGATGGCAAAACGAATTCCGCCAGAGTCTATTTCAACAAGCAGCAGGCCGTTCTGAAGCTGCACGAACGAAATGAATCGCTCGCTTTTTCCGGTCAGGCGGCTGAGCGTTTTCAATTCGTGACATCCAAACACGATGTCGCCGTGGTCATCGAGTGCGATATCCCCCCTGCACGCGTTATTGATGATTTGGGAATTTCGATTTCCGCATTTTCCAACAGACCCGGGGCGCAACTGCTGGCTCGTGTTGTCTTTCCCGGACAGAAGGACCCTGAAACCGGCGAGCCGTTAACGCGGCTGCTCAACGGTACCATACTAAAAAAAACGAATGCATGGCGAACGCTGCGGTGCGATACTTCCAGTGCAAATATTGCCCGGCATCTTGCATTGTGGCGGGCATCGATCCGGCCGCAGGTGCTTGATCATCGGGAAATGTATATCGACAAAATCTATCTCAAGCAGACACTCGGGCCGGGAATGACGGAAATCCTTATTGATGAGCTACGGGTTTCGCCGGTCGTTGCACCGAGTATGATCGAGCAATTTGAAGACGGCCCCAATGGTTCCCCAGGAAACGTTCCCAAAATCGAGTTCCAGCTGGGCCAACTGTTGACCGATGGCAAACCGATCTTTCCGATCGTCATCCCCTACCTGCACGAACCGGTTTCACTTTTCGACCAACTCGGCGTCAATGTTGTTTGGGTTGATGATTATCGGAATTCGGAATTAATCGAACAGCTAAACAGGCAGGGTATCTGGGCAACGGCCTGGCCGCCGAGTGCGAAAACGGAATCGGGAGAAATTCTTGAACCTGCATCCGCCAGCCTGCTTCCGCTGGAAAAACAGACGCAAGGGATTCTGTTCTGGAATCTTGGTATGCAAAACGGCCCGCAAACCCACGATCGGATGAGGCAGTGGATCAACCAGATAAAAACGAGTGACCGCAAACTGAACCGTCCGATCATGGCAGATGTCACGGGTGGGGAAACCGTCTTTTCCCGAGACCTGGAAATGCTCGGCATCAGTAAGCACGTCGTTCATACCTCTTATTCATTTCGGGAATATGCAGCCCATTTGCAAAGAAGAATGCGAATTGCCCGGCGAGGGGCTTTTGTCATGACCTGGTTGCAAACCGAACCTTCCCGAACCATGAGCGAATTCCGTGAAGCCACCCATGGGACTCCCGCCGTTGTCGAACCGGAACAGATTCGTCTGCAAACCTATGCCGCTCTGTGCGCTGGTTGCAAAGGGATCGGGTATTGGAACTGGACCCCGCTCAACGCGGAAGGTCCCGGTCTGGAAGAACGACGATTGGTCCTGGAAGAATTGATGCAGGAACTGGAGTTGCTCGAGCCGTTCCTGGCAGGTGGAGAAGTGATCCATCGTTTTGACGTCTCTTTGACCAGAGCCGACCAATCCTCCGGGAAACATTCGGGGCGTTACTCCTTCGAGCGGGAATCGTCTGACAGCGGGGAGACGGAAACCAGAGGGAAGAAGTTGACCGCGGGCGATGATGACACGGCCTCCCTGCAGGCGATGGCGGCCGTCATCCGTAGTGAGCATGGTCAGGTAATTTTGCTGACCGCGACCGAAGAAAATGCCCAGTTCGTCCCCGGACAGATGGCGGGGAATGATGTCCGTGTGAAAGTGCGCGGTTTGCCCGAATCGGCGTTTCTGTGGGAGATCACAACAACCGGCCTGTGGCCACTGGAAACAAAACGAGTGACCGGATACACCGAAATCCGTTTGCCCCGTTTCAATATGACCGCAGCACTGATGGTCGCCACCGATCAAAGTATCGCGGAAAAGATGGAGCGAAAAATCCGCCAGATGCAGGCACGCAACGCCGAATTGGCTCTGCTGCTCGCCAGGGAAAAATTTGCCCGCGTCCTGGAAGTCGACAG
>JALWSL010000167.1:0-12253 GCA_027080405.1 Planctomycetaceae bacterium | reverse complement strand
CAGTTGACCGAATTGGGAGTCGGCCTGCCCGAAGCAACGCACATTCTCTCCCAAGCCCGTCGGGCGATTGATCAGGGAACACTCGCGCTCGAAAAACAACAGCACAACCCTGCCCGGAGAAATGCGAAGCTCGCTTCCCGACTGTTGCGGATCTTGCAGCGATCCCACTGGGAACGAGCTGTGGCTTCGCTGTCATCACCAACCTCTACTCCCTACACGGTCAGTTTTCAAACACTCCCCGATTTCTGGAAACTGGTTCAACAATTGGGTAAAGGCGATCTCGAAGAAATCACATTGTTGCGCTCCGGACAGTTCGAAGACCGGGACGCGATGAAAGTGGAGGGTTGGAAACGGGACGTTTCAGCCTCCAGGGAAATTCTCGTTTACGATGCCCTGGATCCAAACAGGGCATTCCAGGGGGAATACTGTCTTCGAACCGCTGCCATACCAGCGCAGGAAAACCAGAAATCCCTGTTGGACGAACCAGCCGTTGCTTATACATCGCCTCCGTTTTCCCCCAGACCGGGCGACCTGTTGCACATCAGTGGAGCGGTGCGGATCGCGCGACCTGTCCAGGAGAGTTTTGAGGGGTTTCGTGTTTATGATACCCAGTTCGGCCATGCGGCCTGTGTACACTGGATCAAACCATCTGACTGGCAGGGCTTCGAAATCATTCGCCCCATCTGGAAACAGGAGGAAGTCCGAATCATTCTGGAATTGAATGGTTTGGGAGATGTTGCAGTTGATGACCTCAAAGTCAAAATAATTCGTTTCAAAAACCCGGAAATACTTCATCAGGTAAGTGATGAACAGAGCGGGAATCCCGCAACTGCGACAAAATCGCGCTCAAACGCCTTGGAATTTTTGAATCGATTGCTAAAGTAGGCCAAGGCAGCGGGCTCTGTGGATCATTGACAGAAAACAGCGGCGTCCCAACCTGCCTCAACAGTTTTTCATCTGTTTATGTGTATGAAGGTGGGAGAAGTGGAATCCACCTGTTTTGGTCACCTTTGAACTCTGATAAAGAGTGTAGGATTGAAGTTATGCCTATCGCGACACCAGCTCAATATGCAGCCATGCTTGATACCGCCCAAAAAGGGGATTACGCTTACCCGGCGATCAATATTTCTTCGCTGGTTACGCTGAATGCTGCCTTGAAGGGCTTTGCGGACAAAAAATCTGACGGAATCATTCAGGTTTCCATCGGCGGTGGAAAGTTTGCCTCGGGCTTGCATGTCGGCAGTTCGGTTGAAGGAGCGATCGTGCTGGCGGAAGCGGCTCATCGACTCGCTGAAAAGTACGATGTTCTCATCGCGTTGCACACCGACCATTGCCAACCGGATAAAGTCGATGGATTCCTCAAGCCACTCATCGCGGAAACGGCCAAACGCAGAGCAGAGGGGAAGGGAAATCTGTTCCAGTCCCACATGCTCGATGCTTCCGAACTGCCTCTCGATGAGAATATGAAGCTTTCAAAAGAACTGCTCAAGCTTTGTGCAGAGAATGAAATTATTCTTGAAGTCGAAGCGGGAGTTGTCGGGGGCGAGGAAGACGGGATTGATAATTCCGACCAACCTGCAGAAAAGCTTTACACTTCTCCCGAAGATATGGTGCAGGTTCATGAAAGTTTGAGCCCGATTGGACGCTACATGTTTGCAGCGACCTTCGGCAACGTTCACGGTTCCTACAAGCCGGGCCATGTGAAACTGAGGCCTTCGATCCTGAAAGAAGGTCAGGACGCCGTCATTGCAAAATACGGCGAAGAGGCCCGTTTCGATCTCGTCTTCCACGGCGGTTCCGGCACACCGACCGAACAGATTCGCGAAACGCTTTCGTATGGCGTTGTCAAAATGAATATCGATACCGACACGCAATACGCCTTTACTCGTCCAATCGCCGATCACATGTTCAAGCATTACGATGGTGTTCTCAAAATCGATGGCGAGATCGGCAGCAAAAAGATGTACGATCCTCGCAGCTATCTCAAGGCAGCCGAGCAGGGCGTTGCGACTCGCTTGGGGGCTGCCTGTGATGATCTGCTTTCTACCGGAAAATCGATTTTCGGCACCGTCTGAACAGAATCGGGTAGAATAGGACAACAACAGTTGATCGTTAACAGGTGAACGTCTTTGTCCTGTGGGCAATGCCGCCAGGGCAGGGGGGACGGCTGCGCTACATCCGCCTTGTTTTTTTCTTCACTGACGCATTATGGAAAGCGAACGGAAAAGCCGGTTCCAACGAAATAGTCTTCTGAAGACTTGCTTAATCCGTAACCTGCCCGAATATCAAACTGGAGATTATTGTTTAGAAGGTAGGTAAATCCGCCGTCGAGATAATGCTGGGTTCCTGCCGTATCCGCCCCCGATGGAATCAGGGCGTACCATTCCGTGTAAGCTCCAAGCTTTTCAGTCAGCGTGTAACCGATAGTCCAGGACTGCGCAATTTCGGTATAGGAACGGCCTGTGTCGTCAATTCTGTAGTTCGCCTGAGTCGAGCCAGCCGTGGAAATGGACTCATTAATCTCCCAGGAGTAGATCCAGTTTAAGCCCGGTTCGATATTGTTGGAGGTGAAAGTGGATGTCCCCGTAGGAACATTCATTTGTGGGATAAGTGCCATTTCCGGGAGATTCTCTGCCTGCGGTGTCAGCGCAATTTTAAAGCCAAGGTAAAGATCGGACAGGCCCGATGTCGTATTGGTTACCGCGGCTGCGGTTGAATCGAGTTTTCTGGGGAAGAGAGAAACTCGAAGCTCTAACCAGTCGGCGTAAATCCCATGCCTAAGCAACGGCTCCCCGAAAGAATGGTTGCGAGTTCGTGTTCCAGTATTATCATCGTCATGAGTGAACATGTAGCCAAATTCTATTTGCGTTACATCCAATCCAACGGTGGAAGAAGCTTCCGTAAAATCAGGACGATCTGTTACCAAAGGTGAACTGAAATTGCGTTGTTCACCAATGTGATTCTTTTCAGACCACTGGAATAGTGTTTGACGGTTCCGAATTGACACCGGTGGGCCGTAAATCGGCAGATTTGAACCAGTACAGCCGAGGATGCTCGCATGCACGTCCTCTGCAAAAATCGGGCTAGAGAAACCTGAAATGAAACACAAATTAACACACTTAAGGTAAAGAAATCGACGCAGGTTGCTCAATTCTTGGTTCTCCAGAGTTTTATTTGAAAAAAAGTCTTCCTGTCCTTTCTACGCTATCGCCCAATCCGCCTATGTGAGTTGATATAATTTTGACTTATCAAAATATATATTACTACGAATATAAAAACTGGTGATTTAGCAGTGGCTTGAGGGGATTTTTCTGCCCGATTAACGAGCCATCTATCAAATCACAGGGTATCATGATGTCATTTGCGCTGGAGAATCCTCCCGACATTTCAATTTGGGGTGATCCCTGCTCCCTTGAATCAAGCAGGGGCGAACCGGCGCTACAAATACTAACTGGACAGCGCCCGATTCAGAGTCAAAATTGAACTCAGAGCCAGTGTTGTCACAACCCGTTGTCATATCGGGAGATGCAGCATATGGGCCCCTGGGTTTTCTCTGTTATGACTGAAGCGCAACCTGTTTGTGCAAAAAAAATTACGGAAGACTTCAAAACAGATTCGGCGCCGTCCAGTTAGAATTCAACCAGAATACTGATGTAATCGCACGGTTGGGCTTCAAAGACAATCTGGTCTTCCTGAATGTTCAGGTCGGACTGTATTTTTCCGGTAAAATCGATCTCCCATGCTCTTCGAGGAGGCTTGAAAGTGGAAAGCCTGGCAGTGACATGCCTTCCTTCTGTTTCAACAAAATCGAATCGGTACCCCTTTGCATCAGCTTGACTGTCAGTACCAGTTTCGCAGGCAGGCAATTTCTGGTCGGAGAGCATGTTGATCAACTGAATTGACGGGGCGTTAACATGAAACAGCCAGGCAGAAGTTCTGGAGGGCAACCGCTCGGTTTTCTTTAGCTGAACCGGTGTGAAAACGTCTGCGGCGGCTCGGGTTGCATGAGGGTGATCAATCGCGATTTCACAACTGAATTTTCGGCGTATTTCGCCATGGACAATCAGCAGACTGTCAAGCATTCTCATTTCTGTCCGCTGATGAAAGGGCAAATGGTCGGAGATGAGTGTGAGCCGATGATCGTTATCGTCTATTTCGATTGGGCCGGTACTTTCTATCCGGCGTTCTCCCGCAACGAATTGGCTCTGCTGAAGCGTTCCACGTAACCGGGCAGCGGAGGCTCCCCAGGCAAAGCGATGGGCGTAGTAGGATCGATCGGCCAGAGCCGAAGGAAGAATCAGCGGCTTGATCTCCAGATCAATCTGGATGCGTCTGATTCCACGATAGACGCGAATTCTTTTCACGAAATCCGCCAGTTTCTGGTCATTATCACTACGGGTCAGGTGCCCGTGAATTTCAATTTCCCCACAAACCGGCCCCGTGCGAAGCGTCTTGATGGAATCGGCGACCATGCGCGAATATTGAGGCTGCGGATTGATATTCCCCCATCGATCCTGTCCTCGGGCAATAATTCCCGCAGAACCGTCGAGTCGAAAAACAAGCCGCTCACTGAGCAGATTTTCCGAATGGCCATGCAGACGCAGGCGTTGAATCCCGCCGGTCATCGGGTCGAGCTGGACATGAAAAAATTCATTCTGCAAAAAGAGTTCGCCTGCAACGGGAGCTTTCGATTTTGTCTGTTTGGCCTGATTTTTCGGAACAGTCTCGATTGCGGCAAATCCGCATGCGGGAACATCGACAATCGCCAGGGCATGGTCTTTTTCGAATTGTAAATACTTGACTGACTGTTGTAACGCGGGGACGGGGCATTCGGCGGGATCACTATTTTCATACGGAATCCGGATGATGGTTCTTCGATCCTGAAGCAACGGATTGATCACCAGATAGCCAGAGCGGTCTGTTCCCTTGCCGATCAGTTTTTCTGCAAGAACGGAAGTGGCCCGCTCAAGCCGATCCTGCAATGTCTGCTTCTGGCTGGTTAGCGAGTCCGCTTCGAGTTTCGAACAGAGCTTTTGTAATTCCCGCTCTGATTCAATCACTACGCTGGCGTTGTGCTCTCTGCCCAGTATTTGGGCCGTGGTGATGAACCAGGCGTATGCCTGTTGAAGGGATTGCAACTTCCAGAAATGTGAAAAACGGCTAATGGCATCCGGGGCGTTATGCCCTGTCAATTGATCCAGATACGGACTGATGTATTGCCGTTGCTCGTAACCGGTATGGTGCCCTGATTCTTCTGTCTGGTCGAAGTAGTGGTCGAGTTTTTCAAACTGTCCCAACACAGGCGCGTATTGCTGAACCCGCAGAATGTCGTGAAACCAGGGGTGACGGATAATCGGCCAACGGGCCAGAACGACACAGGCCAGATGATCGTGGTTCATTGTCTCGGCCAGACGTTCCGGAAGTTTCAGGAAACTGCTCGCGTTATCGACTGAAAGTGGAATCCGGGAAATTGCATCGACAACAGTTCCCGAGCGCCCCTCCCAGCGGAAGTGGGATTGCTCTTCATCGGGATAGATTCCGTCATCGAGAACCAGGTGGTAGGCTCCATGCATCCCGAATTTTTTCAATAACAAAGGGAGTTGCGTTGAGAGACCAAATCTCATGCGTCCCCAGATAGCTGGGGTGGTTGCGAAATATTTTCGAAAGACCGCCTGCCCCTGTTCCAATTGCCAGCGTTGAGATTGAATGGGAAGCAGAACAGAGGGAATCGACTCGTAATCGCCCCCGATCAGGCCGATCTTTCCCTCAGTAATCGCCGGGGTCAGTTTCTCCATCTCTGCAGGAGTATCACGACCCGCCTGGTCAATCGTTTTTGCCAGACAAAGCAGATTGAAGGCGTGATCTGTCTGGGCCACTTTCTCCAGTTCACCCGGTTTCAATGTTTCATCCAGTAGACAGAGATCAATCAAATGGGCATCAACCGGATAGAATTTTTCCCGGGCTTCCAGGAGTTGCTCACATGCTCCACGGAGAAACTCCCGGGTCCGTTCTTCATTCTGGAGGACGGCAAAGCGGGCTGCATCGGTAATAAATTCGGTGAAGCGCGTTTCCTCGATATTTTCGTAATGGTACATCGCTTGCGACAGGAGCGTTGTAAGCAGATAAACCACGCCGATCGCCATGAAGTCATCCAGGCAGACAGGGGCCTGCAGTTCAGCTCCCTCATCCCACATCGTTGTGTCCCATTCTGATGAATCAGCCAAAAGCCGAATAAGTGCCTGTTGAAAATTCTCGTGAGTGTGCAACCGTTTTACCGTTTTCTCACGATCGGAACAGGCATGAATAACGAAAGTTCCCTGTTCTTCTGCTTCGCTGGCCCAACCGCCGGGAAGTTGCGAGCTACTTGGTTCCGGAACAATGACAACTCGCCCCGGCTCGTATTCTCCCGGTGATTGTGCTGCGGTCCATGCGGGGAGTTCGCCAGTAGCACAAAGCACCCACGGGTGGAACGCGATACCGTAGGCGTTCAAAAACGCGGCGGCTTCTTTTTCATCAGAATCCCGGACAATATCTTCCAGATGCCAGGAAGGAATAAAAATACTCGATTGCGGCATGTTTGCCCTGTTGCTCGCTAATGAAAGACCAAAACAAAGGTAACTACTGTCAAATGTCCGAATTGATGCTGCCCGAATTGATGTTCAATGTTTTTCAACATTTTCGGTTTCAAAATGCCAATCAACGTGACACATCACTTTTCTGCTTGCGGTACTACTCCATGAGTCCTCATTCATTGACTGTACCTCAACTGCACGTCAGCAACGAAGCAAGAACTGTAAAGAAAGAAGTGCAAGACGGGAAATGACCTCGTTATAAAGAGGGCCCCTTTTTGCCTTGCCTCAGCGTTCTTCCTGCCTCCGTGATTGGTATTCCGTGATTCGGACCTTTCTCTGTCGTGGCAATGAAACCCTGCTACTTCCACGCACCATTCCATCGACGGGTGCCCAAGGTTAAAAACAGGTTGCAACTGACACGCCTAATGTAGCACGTTTCATCGAATCGGACTACCATCGCAATTCCATTCCGGTTCTCTCTTCAGATTCTCTCGTTGAAGCCAAAGAAAAACGACTCTGCGACAGAAATCGCAAAGCCGTTTTGTGTACCACGATTGTAAATCAATTACGCCTGAAAACTGCTCCCGCAACCGCAGCTTTTCACGACGTTTGGATTTTCGAAAGAGAACCCGCGTTTATCAAGTCCGTCGTAATAATCAATTGTTGTGCCATCGAGATATAGCATGCTCTTCTTGTCAACGGCAACCCGCACGCCATGCTGTTCAGAAATATCGTCCTTCTCCGCATCAGCATGATCATCCAATACCAGGTTGTATTGAAATCCACTACAACCCCCCGCCTTGACACCAATACGCAAGACTTTTTCGGATGCGTTTTCCTGATCGCTGAGCACACGCTTAACCTCATTCGCCGCCTTTTCAGTGACAATTACCGCCATGATTCATTAACCTCTTCAAAGAGAAATCTGTTTGTTATGGATCGACCACACTCAGGTGATAGATCGTATCTTGTTTTATTACAACAGGTTACGGATACACACCGCGTGGGTGTCCCCCGTTTGCCCGACACCACGGAGATAGCCGAGAGGCTTCACACCGCAGCTGGCTGGATATTATAGACAGCAGGGCGTAAAAAATCCAAGAGAAATTCGAGAGGAAGAGCTCAATCGCCTAATGCGACTGTTTTTGATTCCTGTTTCCCCGGCAGGACGGTAATCGTTTTTCGTGCAATTTCGGTTGCATTCGAGCGGAGCACGAATTGGTATTTCCCCGGAACAAGTGAATCGGAAAGATAATAGCTGAACGTGTAACGAAGTTGATCGCGGGTGACAATCCGACCTGTTTGCTGAAGACAAACTCCACTGGAATCGTGCAGGTTGCATTCAAGATAGATATCTCCATGCGGTGGCACCAGATTGGCCTGGATATAGAGTTGCGTTCCCTGCTTGAAGCTTTTTCGCACATCAGTTACCAGGCCCGCGATGGCAAACTCGCCGATATCCATTGAAAGCAATTTGTCCTCTTCACGAATGACGGTGTCATTCACCCTCATCTTCTGCCAGGTCGCATCGTCCATCGCCTGTAATTCATAAGGTCCGTTGGGAGAGCGCTCTCCGTAAACGTCCATCGATCGTTCCAGCACAATCGCACAACAGACCAGCACAAGCAGAACAGCCGCAAAACCCTGGGTTCCCAATTTCAACGCAGATTCTGTTATCACCGATGAAACCAGCCGCCAGGTACGGAACATGGCACCGGAAAAATGAAACCTGCGGGCCAGTTTGGCAAATCGTTCCCGCCACCAGATGACGTCTTCAGTCGTCAAATAGGCGAGATAAACACTGAAACAGACAAACGGAAAGACGAAAAGCCCCAGCGTGATTGTTGTCAGCGCGTGGAAAATGACCCCCAGACCAAGCATCACCCAACGACCGATGCGATTCCAGACCAGAAACAGAAACAGTATTTCCCAAATAATGGCAATATAGGCGAAAACAACGAAAATGGCAGGAAACACGGACATTGCTTCACCTACCGGGTTGGCATGATTGACATTTGTCAGTAGCCAAAAGCGAAGTTGCTCTCCCGTAAAATAGGGAGCTGTGTGCATCTTGGTCACGGCTGCCCCGAGATAAACAATCCCGATAAATAGTTGAAGTAGACGCTGTGGCCAGATTTCAAAGTTCGCGGATCGGCTCAACAGGCTAAACGGTCTGGTAATTCCCAGACGCTTCAGTTTCAAGTAACGATCGACCGACCAGACTTCCCCACAAGCTGATAACGAAAGCAGCAAAAAGATATGTGAAGAGATGGCCGAATACTTCGTCATCGTGCTCAGCGAATCCTGCAGCGTAAAATAGGTAAACAGGATGAAAACACCGACTGCAGAGATTCTTGTTTTCCAGCCGATCATGAGGGTAAACATCAACAGCAGCATCAGGGAGTATAACGCGACCGCCCAGGTTGCAGAGAGCGTCGGCAGGAAATGATAGTAGCCATAATTATCTGCCAACGGTGCCGGTGCTCCATCAGCCGAGTACAGTTCCCTTACAAACCGCCAACTTCGCCCCATCACGATCAGCATCAAAAACGAAATGGTGATACGCACCGCGGCCATCCCGAAGGGGATCTCTTTACGAAAGAAAAACTGTCTCAACTGCTGCCTGATCGATGGGGAAGAAGCTGATTTCGTCGCATCCATGACGTGATTCCTGTTTTACACTTGTTGCCCGGGCTCTCCAGCCTGGTCGTTTTTTACACGGAGCTGTCAATTTCCGGAAACAGTTGGAATGGTCACTGCCCCATCGAACTCTCCAGATTGGACACCACTGGCCGGGGTAATCAATTGACTGGGGCTCACCACAAAATGCGGTTGGGAAACTCGTCTGTATCGGGCGAGTCGCGGGTCAGCCATCAAATCGCGGTTGTAAACGATACTCGTAAACGTGTCGTTCCACTGTAACTGCTGTCCCTGTTCGTTGTAGACAACGCGCGTATTGAAGTAGGAATTTTTCTTCTTCTCTTCTTCGAACTGCATCTTCCAGATGTAGTCGGGCATGTTGTACCGTTTCGACCAACTCTCCTCGATCAAATAAACGCGGACAATCGGTTCGTGTTTTGTGTGCCTCAGAACATTCCTGGCGATTCTCCCGGAGTGGACGGCGTAGTTGTCGTAATCGGTACGCGAAGCGGGACCGTAGGGGCGAAATTCCCCCCATGGCGCAGGTGTCAGGAGATAATGATTGCCGCTGATTCCTTCAGCGACCAGATGCTGACGGCTTTCATAACCAGACCAACCACAGAACATATCCCAGACAACATAAAACATGGCCGGATGAGAAGCGTTTCCGAAAGAAAGCGTATGGGAAACGATTCCCATACCAAGCACTCCCAGATAGCCAACAATAATCGCCACAGCGACAGACCGCTTCATGCTTGCCCTCCCTGGCACCATGAAAGAAGCAGACAGAATGACAGAATCTGCCTGAAAAACCACCATTTGCCCGAAGTGTCGCCATTACGGACAAACAGGTCAAGATCAATTTTTCAGGGGCCAGATTGCCCAGATTTCGAGATTTTGAAGCCGGATTTTGGTTCTTGAGTGCTACGGGCGTCTACTGATACGTAGCCTTGATGCAGCTTTTCTCCCGAAAGCCTTGTGCGAAAGTGACAGGAGATTTCCTGGGCCGGGCAAGAAAAAAGTAAACCACCGAGGCAGGAAGAACACCGAGAAAAAGCAAAGGAAGGTGGCTGATTCCCAAAAAGGAGTTCACGTAAAGACCCAACGCGGCTGGTTCATTCTGATAGCCGTAACCAAAATGATATTCTTCTAAAATTTGCGAACCGTTCGCAATCTTTTACCGGTTAGTAATATAGACGCAAAGGAAAACAAAGAAGAAAAAAGGAACAGCAGGGTGCGCTATAACGCACCAGATGCGGGGCGTCTCTCGAAGGCGTGCCTTGATGTGCCCACACAACTCGACAATCCTGCGGAATCCTGCTTCAGACAGAACGGTCAGCCACTGCTGTTGCAATCACTACGGCAGCTGCTAAGGCAGTTGCGTTGAGCCCATCAAATAGCGATCGCATTCGCGGGCAGCTTCACGGCCTTCGTTGATCGCCCAGACAATCAGGCTCTGTCCGCGTCTGCAATCTCCCGCCGCGAAAACGCCGTCCAGGTTGGTTGCGTAATCGCCGTATTCCGCTTTGAAATTGCTACGGGCATCGGTTTCAAGTTCCAATTGCTCAACCAATGTCTGCTCCGGTCCACGAAAACCGAGAGCCATAAAGACCAGATCGGCTGGCCACTCTTTTTCTGTTCCTTCAATCGGTGTGAACGGGGCACCGTTCTCGGCTGGTTTGGACCAATCCAGCTGAACCGTTTTAACCGCACGCACATTTCCCTGGTCATCCCCCAGGAACTCAACCGTCTGGATTGCGTATTCCCGCGGATCGTTTTTGAGTGTTTTGTTCGGGTTGCTTGAATAGTCGAACACGCTCGCTGCTTCCTTGTGACCGTAATCAGTCCGGAAGATTTTGGGCCATTGCGGCCACGGGTTGTCACTCGCTCTTTTTTCAGGCGGTTGCGGGACAATTTCGAAATTGACCAGACTTTTGCAACCATGTCGCACACTGGTTCCAAGGCAGTCGTTACCGGTATCTCCCCCACCAATCACAATCACATGTTTGTCCCTGGCAGAAATATAATTGCCATCTTCCAGATTGGAATCGAGAAGACTTTTCGTATTGGCATGGAGAAATTCCATCGCCATGTGAATCCCGTTCAAATTTCGTCCGGGAGTATTTGCAAAGAAATCGTTCGGAACCGTTGAGCCCACCGCGAGAATCACTGCATCAAAATCGCTTCTCAACTTTTCTGCCGGAATATCTTTGCCGATTTCCGTATTGGTGACGAACTCAACTCCCTCCTGTTTCAAAAGTTCCAAGCGGCGTTCGACAATATGCTTTTCGAGTTTCATATTCGGAATGCCGTACATCAGCAACCCGCCCAGCCGATCGGCTCGCTCGTAAACCGTGCAGAAATGACCAGCCTGGTTCAGTTGGGCCGCAGCGGCCAACCCTGCCGGACCCGATCCGACAACTGCCACCTTTTTACCTGTGCGTGTTTTGGGTGGTCTTGCCGAGACAAGCCCCTCCTCAAAGGCACGGTCAATAATCGAACGCTCCATATTTTTAATCGTCACGGGCGGTTCATGAATCCCCAGCACGCAGGATCCTTCGCACGGTGCCGGACAGACTCGCCCGGTGAATTCAGGGAAATTGTTCGTCTTGTGCAATCGGTCCAGCGCCTCTTCCCACAAGCCATGATAAACGAGATCATTCCATTCCGGGATCAAATTGTTTACCGGACACCCTGCAGCCATGTTGCTCATGATGCCGCCGGTATGACAAAACGGCACCCCACAATCCATGCAGCGTGCTCCCTGGTGCTGAAGCTCTACAACAGGAAGTTGCACGGCAAACTCGTTCCAGTTTTCAATCCGTTCCTCCGGAGCAATTTCGGAAGGAGTCTGTCGCGTAAATTCTTTGAATCCAGTCGGCTTTCCCATAATTATTCTCAGTAATCTGTAACTAAACGGTAAACAGAAAGGTAGGGTGCGCTGCGACGCACCAAAGATTTCATGTTTCCTGTCGTCTTATAAAAAAGTGCGTCATGTCACGACGCAGTTCACGTCACTGCTCGTCCGAAGCTCACACCAC
>JALWSL010000166.1:4347-7898 GCA_027080405.1 Planctomycetaceae bacterium | reverse complement strand
TCTGACTGTCGACATGCGAGTCAGGGCGATCGATGCACAACTGGCAAAACTGGAACGGGGATTGAATCTGGAACTGGTTGATTGGGAAGTGGTCGATAAAACGCTGAGTCCGGCACAAGTCACCTTTCGCTATCCTTCGCCGGATGGGAAATTGGAAGTTCTGAAAACCTACGAACTGCTCGATGGAAATCCGGAGCAGAGAGATTCCGACCCGAATGGCTATTGCCTGAAAGTCTCGTTGCAGTTCCGGAATATCTCGCCACGCAGTCTCGAACTGGATTATGAACTTCAGGGGCCAGTCGGCATTCCATTGGAGAATGCGGAAAACACGCGTCGCCATCTGGCGATTCAGGCAGGATTTCTGAAAGATGGCGTCGTGACCCACAAGAAAGTTTCCGCCAAGAAGGTCGCCGAGCAGGTCGAGGAAAACAGACCGGAACCTTTCCAGGCCCCCATCAAATATGTGGGTGTCGACGGCCAATACTTCGCGGCTTTGCTGATTCCGGAAGAAGATCAGGAAAAAAACAACTGGCTCTCGGCCATTCAACCGCTCCTGCTGAAAAAGCACAAGGATGCACAGAAAGGTTTGATCAGCATTGAATTGCAATCGAACCCGATTTTGATTGCAGCCGGCCAAACACAGACACACACATACACAATGTTTGCCGGCCCGAAGCGAGATGCCCTGCTGCGCCCGTTTCAGGCCGATGGCATTGTCGAGTACGGCTGGTTTGGCGCGATCAGCAAAATCATGCTCGCCATCATGAAATTCTTCCACACGAAACTGCACCTTCCCTACGGTATCGCGATCATCATGCTGACGGTCATGGTTCGGGGGCTGATGTTTCCCATCTCGCGCAAGCATGCAAAATCCGCGAAAAAAATGAAGGAGATGCAGCCGAAGTTCGAAGCGATCAAGAAAAAATATTCCGACCCGAAAGACAAGGAAAAACTCGCCAAGGCACAAATGGAGCTGATGAAAGAAAGCGGCTTTTTCAGCGGCTGCCTGCCTATGCTGCTGCAATTGCCGATTTTCATCGGATTGTATCAGGCGCTCTACACCTCCGTCGATTTGCGGATGGCTCCGTTTCTATGGATTGATAATCTGGCCGCACCCGACCATCTGTTCCACCTCCCTTTTCGACTTCCCTGGCTCGGCGAGTATCTCAACCTGTTGCCGTTAATTACGGTCGGGCTGTTTGTCGTCCAGCAAAAACTTTTTGCACCACCTCCTGCGAATGAAGAACAGGCGATGCAGCAGAAGATGATGAGCTACATGATGATTTTCATCGGTTTCATGTTCTACCGTGTTCCGGCCGGTTTGTGTGTGTACTTCATCGCCTCGTCCCTGTGGGCGATCGCAGAACGGAAAATGCTCGATGTCAACGGTCCTTCCTCCGAGAAACCGGCTTCGCCCCCTTCTCCCGAACCCAACAAGAAGACAACAAAAAAAGAATCTCCCAAACAGACCAGCTGGCTGCAACAGAAAATCGAAGCGATCGATGCCGCGGCGAACCCTGGAAAACAGGCCGGTAAACCGAACTCGAATCCCTCAAAAAAATCGAAAAAAGGGAAGAGAAAAAAATAGTCTCTCCCCGGTCATCGGCATCTCAGTCGAATAACGCGCCGCTTCCGCATCTGGTGCGCCGTAACGTCATGCGTCTCAAGGTGTTGACCCAATCCCGGGAATGAAGCCGTCCCGTCATGCTGAAAGGGAAAGACTGGAAGGGAAAACAGCACAAAAAACGTTTTTCCAGGAAATCCTCATTGGTAACACGATTTCACTTTCCTGCAGTTGTGTTCACTTCGTATAATCCCAAGGTCGTGGCGGCCTCCTTTTCTTTTTTGAGGTTCGTGTCGGTAGCGCCTCTCGATAATCCTCTTCTTTTTCTGCGCAATTCGACTCAAACCACAATCTTTACTGATGAAATTTCAAGGCGGGTTCGGAATCTTTTTTTCCCTGCTGAGGTTGCCAATCGTTACAATTTCTGCAACCCTGATATTCGGTATTGTTCGAGATAAAATAGTGTGGATCGGGTGCAGGTTTCACTTTCGGATGTTACTCTGTTGGAATTGCTCTGCATACTTCCCATACTGAGGTCGGTAATGGAAGCGGGTTTGTGCGGCCATTCGGGTCGTGCTGCGAGCAGCAAATGACGCCTGTCGTTCTCGCGGGGTCTGTCTCCGTGGTACGGGCATGTGTGTTCTGTGTTACTGCGGAAGTTTGACGATCGTTACATCACCCTGATTTTACCCACTCGATATTGTTAGGCATCATGAGTTCGATACGTAGTCATTGTTCACGAACCTGTTCCCGGCAAATGGACTATTCACAGTGGGAAAGCCTGCGACGTGCATGTCCTGGGCGCCCATGTTTCCGTCTGATCGTGGTTTGTCTGCTGCTGGTTGTCGCGATCGACTCCCGATCGGTTGCTCAGGAAAAACCGGCAGCTGCAGCCGAGTGCAGGAATCTGGTTAAACCGTCCGATTTGAAACAGCTCAAGGCCGACGCCCAAAAATTCAGAAAAGCGATGGGCAAAAGCAGCCTTTCGCAATCCGATATCAACATCATAAAGAACTTTGCGAGAATCCAGGTTTTACAGATGAGCCTGGAGGAAAAAAGAAGGTCTCTGCCGGACATCCGTAAAACCATCAAACAGGATTTTCTGCGCGCCTCATCTGCATCGACCGAACTGCTGCTTGCAGAACTTCTCAAACAGTCGCAGAAACTGCTCAACTGCCCCTTGCCGGTGAGATTGAACGCGGTCCTGTTGATCGGGGAACTGAATCGAAGCCCGGCCAATTTGACCAAAAAGATCCCCGCCGTTCCGTATGAAGAAAAAACGGAAGTGCTCCTTTCCATCATCAAGGATCCGAAACAGCACCCGGCAGTAAAAATCGCTGCGGTGAACGGGCTGTATCGTGTCTGTAAAGATTCCAGCCTGAAAGTGACCTTGCGAAAAAAAGTCGGCACAGCCGTTGTCGCAGAATTGAAAAACCCCAAAGCAGACACCTGGTACAAACGGGTCTGCATCGTGACTCTTGGTGTTGTTGACGACCTTTACGATGCACGCAGGAAGCCATACATCATTCAGACACTCACTGCGATCCTGACTGACAACCAGGAAGCCTGGCTGGTACGGGCAGCCGCTGCCAATGCACTGGGACGGGCAAAAATGGACGGGCAGATCAATCTCCCTCTTATCAATTATGAAATCGCCCGTTTCATGTACGATTTGGCGAGGCAGTTCAACCGTAACCCGAGGCATTACTACTGGAAGACCTGTGTCTTTCAGGTTTATACGACCTACCGCAAACTCGATGCCCGCGACATCGCCCTGCTCGATCGTGTCAAAAGTGGCCCCTTGAGCAAGCACCGAAGCAATGTCGAGGAGACCTACGATCAGATTCTGCCGATCATCAACGCCATTTACAGTACCCCAAAGCCTCTGCCCAAAGTGAAAATCCCGGCTGTCCCCAAAGACAGACTTGAGGCGTTGAAGGATTACATCGAAAAGAACCGTCCTGCCAACCTGTCGCTTGCACTGGGG
>JALWSL010000166.1:0-4337 GCA_027080405.1 Planctomycetaceae bacterium | reverse complement strand
TGCACCGGGGCTACCGCCGCTGCATCAGGCTGCTGCAGATAAAAAGAAATAGCGCTTGAGACGCCCTTTTTTTCGATCGTAATAACGGGATTCAGGTGGAATTTCCGGCTGACTGTTCTGTGTTGTTTTGCTGAAGCTTCTCTCCCTTTGGTTCCCAGAGATCGGCGGGCGAGCTATACTGCCCCGGCTTGATCCTCCTTTCCGTTCCTCCGCGATAGTATGTCATGCTGAACCAAAAAATCAAAAACCACACGTTGAACAATGGTCTGGAAATCATCACGGAAAAGATGGATGCGGTACGTTCAGCCGCGATCGCCCTATCGATACCAGCTGGAGGTTGTTACGAACCCTCCGGAAAAAATGGAGTCGCTTCCCTGTTGAGTGATCTGATGCTTCGAGGAGCCGGCGATTATGATTCACGGGCGCTCTCGGTTGCCTTTGACAACCTGGGTGTGCAGTACCATCTTTCTCCCGGCTGGCATCAACTTACCTTTTCGGCAGCAACCCTGGCAGACCGTTTGCCCGAAATGCTGAAGTTGGTCTCAGACGTTTTTCTGCGGCCGCATCTGGAACAGAAGTCTTTCGAGATGTGCAAAATTGGCCGGGAGCAGACATTGCGATCCATCGAAGACGAACCACGTCAGAAACTGATGATCGAGCTTCGCCGGAGAACCTATTCACCACCCTGGAATCGCCCTTCTGAAGGCTCACTCCAGGATCTTCCCGAAATCGACCTGCAGGATGTTCGCAGCCATTTCGAACAATGCTCTGTCCCGGCGGGAGCCATTTTGGGAATAGCAGGGGATATCAACGCAGGACAGATCGTATCGCACTGCGAGGAACTGTTCAAAGACTGGGCCGGAGATGCCCCCCGCCTGAGTCGTGGCACCGAACCGAAACCGGCTTCGAATCATATCGAACACGATTCGACTCAAACACAAATCGGCATCGCCTATCGAGCGGTTCCGTATCGGGATCCCGATTACTATCGTGCCTGGACCGCAGTCAACATTCTCTCCGGCGGAATGAGTTCGCGACTGTTCACCAAAGTTCGTGAAGAACGTGGCCTGTGTTACGCAATCGGTGCTTCGCTGAACACACTCAAGGAAGAAGCCCGCATCCTCTGTTACGCGGGGACAACCAATGATCGAGCCCAGGAAACACTCGAAGTGACTATCAACGAACTGAAAAATATCGATCAGGGAGTCACGGAATCCGAGTTACAGCGTTGTCAGGTGCGCGCCAAAAGTGCCTTGATCATGCAGGAAGAATCGACAATGGCCCGCGCTTCCTCACTTGTGCGCGACTGGTTCCACCTGGGGCGAATCAGGACATTGCAGGAAGTGCGCGAACAGATCGAATCGGTCCGTGCAGAAGATGTTCTCGCCTACGCCCGTCAATACCCGGCGAGCAATCTGAACGTGCTGACGATCGGGCCACAGCCTCTTCAGGTTGAGGAACCGGTCTGAAGAAAAGTGCTTTTCTCTCGAATTCACACCGACTTTGAAACGCTGAGGAATATCCCGTGAAGTTTGAACAGGACAGATTAGCCAACGGCCTGAAGATCGTGGCTGAATTGAATTCGAAAGTGCATAGCGTCGCGTTCGGATTTTTTGTTCGCACCGGCTCCCGCGATGAAACGGATCAACTCAGTGGTGTCAGCCATTTTCTGGAGCATATGGTTTTCAAGGGAACCGATAAGTATTCAGCCGAAGATGTCAACCGGATTTTCGACGAAGTCGGGGCCCATTACAATGCCTCGACCAGTGAAGAAGTTACCCTGTTCTACGCAGCCGTGCTGCCGGAGTATTTGCCGGTCGCCTTCGAAATGTTCTCCTCCATTTTGTATCCCTCATTGCGGGATGACAATTTCAAGATGGAAAAACAGGTTATCCTGGAAGAGATCGGCATGTACGATGATATGCCCTCCTTCACCGCCTACGAAAAACTGATGCAAGTCCACTTCGCCGGGCACCCGCTTTCACGCAGCATTCTGGGAACGGTCGAAAGCATTACCGCACTGAAAGCCGAGCAGATGCGGGCCTATCACGAATCCCACTACCTGGCTGGCAACATGACGCTGGTTGTTGCAGGAAATGTAGAATGGTCAACTATAGTGGATCTTTCAAACAGATATTGCAGCCACTGGCCCGCGGGCGAAACAGCAAGGGATACGAGCGAAGCGCATCCGACTGGCGGGACGCTGGTTTTGCCGAAACAGGGGGTGATTCAGGAGCACATTGCCCAGATGAGTCCGGCTCCTCCTTCAGCCAGTCCGCTCCGTTTTGCAGCCGACGTTTTAACAACCATAGTCGGCGACGACGCCAACAGCCGCCTTTATTGGGAACTGGTGGCCTCCGGCCGGGCCGAAGCAGCCGAACTTTCCTACAATGATTACGATGGCTCCTCCGGGTACATGACCTACCTGACATGCAACCCTGAAGATGTCAAGGAAAACCTCGATGCGATTTCCCGCATCTATGAGGATGTCAACAAAAACGGGGTTACCGCCCAGGAGCTCGAACAGACAAAAAACAAGATCGCCTCCCGTATTGTCCTGCGAAGTGAACGCCCGATGGGACGGCTTTCCGCATTGGGAAACAACTGGATCTACCGCAAGGAATACCGTTCGGTGCAGGATGATCTCGATACGTTGCAGAGTCTGACGCTCCAGGATATCGACGATCTGCTCCAGCAATATCCGCTCGGGCAACTCTCCACGGTGGCCATCGGGCCGCTGGAATCGTTACCCGAATGATCTCATCTTTCTGATAGCGGCATCTTCCCGATGCCAGCCGGTTCAGACCACAGCGAGCACAGACAGGCACCGCCGATCACGAACAGGTTCCGCAACCGCGCCCGATCCAACAAGCAGAAGCCTGAAACGGGGAACCCCCACCGGTGAGGCAAGACGCCCGCACCGGCTTCAACTCAGGATCAGCGGGCCTTTTTCGCAGTAGTCGGGATTACCAAACTTTTTGAGGTGGTGGCCGAATCCGTGAGCCAGAGAAAGCAGCAATCGATTGTGGGGTTCACCTTTCATTTTCAGTGAGCGTCCCATCCTGAAGCCGAGTCCGCCGCCGATCAGTACAAACGGGATGTTATTCAACGTGTGCGAATTTCCTTTGCCCAGTTCGTTCGTCCAGACGATGGTTGTGTGATCGAGCATGGAACCGGTCTCTCCCGGTTCGGGCGTTTCATCCAACCGTTTAACAAACGAGGCAATCTGTTCTGCGTACCAGTGGTTGATCTTCGTCAGTTTTTCAACCGCTTCCCGGTTATCATCCGGTTCGTGGGAAAGCGAATGCTGACCTTCATTGATGCCTAACCAGCTCATTTTCGCATTCCCGACCGAATTGGTAAACTGGAACGTCGCAATACGGGTGAAGTCGGCCTGAAGCGAATGGAAGAGCAGATCCAGTTGCATCCTGGAAATTTTCGGCATGTTGTCGTTTTTCTCCTGCAAGCCCGGTTCGAGTTTGGGAACGGCGTGGGAAGTCTCGCTTTGCACCTTTTGTGAAAGCTCTCTTTCCATTTCTCGTACGAATGTCGCCTGTTCATCGAGCAGCTCCCGGTCTTCCTTGCTGATGACCGATCGCACCTTGTCGAGATCTTCCTGCAAATCATCCAGAATACTGACCAGATCCTCCCGGTCTTTCATTTGTCCATAAAGCTTGGCATACATCTGGTAGGGGTCATCGAGGGGGGCAATTGGTTTGTTCGGGCCGGCATAAACCATTCGCGTCCAGGTATCGGCCCGATTGGGAACCAGCACACCAAACTCAAGCGAACCGAACCGCGTCCGGGTCGCAGGATTCTTTTGCAGGAACTGTTTGATTTCCTGATCAATGGAAAGCCCGCTGGCCCAGCCGGCCGGCGTGTGCGATCCTCCCTGGATGTTTCCCGGAAAAAGCTCCGTTCCGGTCAACAGACAACCCATCCCCCGCATGTGGGAATCGCCGTCGCCGCGAATCTTGTCGTTGACTTCATTGAGAATCAACAGACGATCCTGCCAGGGCGTGAACGGCTCCACGATCTTCTTCAACTTGAATTTATCGCCCTGTTCGTCCGGCCAGAAGTTGCCGGGAATTGTCCCATCGGGGCTGAAGAAAATTACCAGCCGCTGCTTGGAGGCAGTGCTATTCTCGAATCCCAAACTGGGCAGATTTCCCAAAAAAGGAAGCGAAGCGGCTCCCAACCCCAAGTGACGAATGAATTCCCGGCGGGTTTTTTCGTCGTGATAGCGGGTCATGCAGTCGCGGGTGATTTTTGGTACATCCCGCGAGATTCCGGGCGTGCCGAAATCCGGGAACGCAACGATGCGCACAGAATCGGGC
>JALWSL010000165.1 GCA_027080405.1 Planctomycetaceae bacterium | reverse complement strand
GTCCTCCTTCGAGAAGATAACACGCGAAAGGTCTGCTCTCTTCTTGAATTCCCTTGCTTGACTCTGCTGATACTGGATCAGGATCATCGAGAATGAACCAACCCGAGCGAAACAAGATGAACTCTGAAACACTTGAATCGATGTTGCCGGTTTGGCAACAGTGGGATATCGAACACGTTTGGCATCCATTTACCCCAATGACGGCGTATGCCCGTGAAAAGCCGCCCATGATTGTTTCCGGGAAGGGCTTCTACTTGCAGGATGCCCGCGGGACGCAGTATCTGGATGGTATTTCCGCGTTATGGTGCAACGTGCACGGGTATCAGGTGCCGGAACTGGATGCCGCAATCGCCGAGCAACTTGGAAAGATTGCTCACACGACATTCCTGGGCGGGACCTCTCCCGCTGCAATCGAACTGGCTCATGAACTTTGTGCAAGAACACCTGGCAATTTGAACCACGTTTTCTATTCTGATGCCGGGGCAACAGCCGTCGAAGCCGCCTTGAAGATCGCGGTGCAGTATCACGCCCAGAAGCCCCAGCCCGAAAAACGAACCACGTTTATCCGGCTCGATGGAGCGTACCACGGCGATACGATCGGCTCGGTTTCCATCGGGCGGATCGATGCGTTTCATCAACCATTTGACGATCTGCTTTTCAAAACAATTACCGTTCCCTCACCTGTGCGGTATCGCATTCCCGAAAGCCACGATGAACAGAGCTGGATCGAATACTGTCACGATTCGGTTAGACAGGCGATTGCGGATCATGGCGATGAAATTGCTGCGTTTGTGATTGAGCCACTCGTGCAGGGGGCCGCAGGAATACTGGTTCATGAACCATCCTACCTGAAATTCGTTCGGGAAGTCACTCGGGAACAGGGCGTACCTTTGATTGCGGACGAAGTCGCCGTCGGCTTCGGCAAAACAGGGACACTGTTCGCCTGCGAGCAGGAAGAGGTCGTGCCGGATATCCTCTGTCTTGCCAAGGGGATAACCGGTGGATATCTGCCGCTGGCAGCGACGGTGGTGACGGACGAAATCTACTCCGCCTTTCTGGGTGAACCGGAAAAAGGACGCACCTTTTTTCACGGACATACCTACACCGGCAATGCACTCGCCTGTGCGGTTGCACTCGCCTCCTTGAAGTTGATCGAGGAGAATCAGGTTCTTGAGAACGTTGCAGAAATCAATTCTCGTTTGAGTCGTCGGCTGGAACAAATCAGCAATAACCCGCATGTGGGTGATATTCGCCAAAAGGGAGTCATGGTCGGGATCGAATTGGTCGCCGATAAAGACGACAAAACGCCTTTTGATCCGACGTTAAGAATGGGGCATCAGGTTACGATCGCTGCCCGAAAGCGTGGTGTGATCGTTCGCCCATTGGGCGATGTCGTTGTCCTGATGCCTGCGATCGCGATGCCTGTTGAACAAATCGACGAATTATGCGATGCTGTGTTCGCTGCCATTGAGGAAGCCTGTCATGCTGCGGGCCTTCATTGATTTGTGGCGTTTTACCATCTTTCGTCATTGAAAAACGCTGGATAATATTCAGCGCCGGGTCACATTCAACATCGTTGGAAAAAGATAACGGTAGAAGTAACCAGGTTTGCCGGTAGTCAAGTTTGCCCGGTAACCAGGTTTGTCCGGACGAACTGCTGAGTTGCAACGCAGCATGCATTGTTCCAGGGGAACTCCGCTCCGCTGCCGTGATAGTCTTTTGTCATGGGTGGGAGTGACGACAGAAACAGAAGACAAAATAGAAACAAAAGATAGAGTTGAGGTTGTTTTGGTTTCCGAATCATCAGATATGACACATTCAGGTATGACGCATCCAGACACGACGCACCCACGTCCCCCGGGATCAGGCAGAGATTCCTTCAGTCAACAGCGGGAAGATCTTTCGCCCTGGTTTTTTACACTGGGGGATTGCGATT
>JALWSL010000164.1 GCA_027080405.1 Planctomycetaceae bacterium | reverse complement strand
GTGATATCATCGCTTTCAAACGGAATCCGGATAATGGCAATCTGGAAGCCTTGCAGACTATCCCCACTGTTCCGGAAGTCAAACCGGGTTTCTCCACCGCGGAGATTCGAGTTCATCCGAACGGAAAATTCCTCTACGCTTCCAATCGCGGGCATAACTCTCTGGCGATCTATCGTGTGGATCAATCAACCGGCCTGTTGACAGCATTGGGAAATGAACCGACTGGAGGAGAAATGCCCCGAAATTTCAATTTCGATCCGACAGGAAAATTCATTCTGGTGGCCAATCGGGTTTCGAATAATATCATCGTGTTCCAGATCAATCAGAAAACCGGGCTTTTGAGTAGAACACAAAACGAAGTGGAAATCCCGATGCCGGTCTGCATTCGATTTCTGCGTTAGTACCGTTCTTTATCGTTCCGAACGAATTTGTGCGCTGTTGACCTCGACATGTTCTTTTGTGAAGAGCTTCATCATGCCGACATAACCGACAGAATCTGTTTTTTCGCTTCCCCAGTTTGATTAGCCGTTCGGAAAAAAAAGATATTTTCGCATGTTTTGCCCAAGCAATTCGGATAAAATGCTACTGTTTCGAGTTGGGACAGGTTCTGCAGAGCCTGGAGTTTCGGATCGGAGCACCCGAGCGAAATTCACTGCGGGTACGGTTGATTGAGCCGGTCTGTTCCGGGGCGATATTTCGTACGCATTTTTGAAGTGATGCCATGATTGACAGCAGCAAGTATGGTCTGGCCTCCAATAACGAACCGGAACGGGTGAGGGGGCTTTCGTATCGGGAGTTCGTCCACGAATTCCGCATTCCACGCAAACCTGTCATCTTTCAGGATGCGACCCGTCACTGGAAGGCTCTTGAATGGACCCCTGAACTGCTTCGCGAGAAATGTGCGCATCGCGAGGTGAAAGTCCGAAACAATGAGGGGGAACGGACCATCCGTTTCGATGAACTCGTTGATGCGATCAAGGCTTCCACGATCGATAACCCGTTTTTCTATGCGCGTAATATCGATATCGAGCACGATCTTCCGGAATTGTGGCCGGACATTCAACCGGGGATCATCTATTCGAAAAATGATTGGAGATGTTCCCGTCTGTTGCCACGCGATTTCATTTTTCCCAGTGGACTTCAGGAGTTTTTCTTTGGCGGAGCGGGGGCCAGCTTTCCCCGTCTGCATTGTGACTATTGGGGGATGGATGGTTTTGTGAATCAGATTTACAACAACAAAACCTTCTATTTTGTCAGTCCGGAACAGTCGGATCTGGTTTATGGGGATGAGGACGGTGGATTGACCAGCCGGATCGAGGATATTACCAATCCCGATCTGCAGAAATTCCCGAAATTTGCGGAAGTGAATCTGATCAAATTCACGCTGCATCCGGGAGAGACCCTGTATATGCCCAGCGGTTGGTGGCATACCACATACATGCCGGAAACATCCATTACTGTCATCGGGGCTGCGTGGAACGCCCAGAACTGGCCCAAATTCTGCCAGCAATATCGCGAACGCGCCCAGGTTTCCAAAGCGAAAAAAGCCCTGATGCTGGGGTATCTGAAAACGTTTGGGCTTCTTAAACATGTTGTCGAGCCGATCGGTTTATAAGTGTTGTGAATGAAAAAATATCTTCTTTCAATTGAATCGACCTGCGACGAAACGGCTGCTGCTGTCATCGATGAAGAGAATCGGATTCTCAGTTCGATCGTTTCTTCGCAAGTTGATCTGCATGAGAAATATGGGGGCGTCGTTCCCGAAATTGCGGCTCGGGCGCATCTGGAACGCATTCTTCCCGTGATCGACGAGGCGATGACCCAGGCCGGCGTTTCTTTGCAGGATCTTTGTGCGATCGCGGTGGCGACACAGCCCGGACTGGTGGGTTCCCTACTGGTTGGGGTAACCGCTGCCAAAACATTGGCGATGCTTTTGGAGATACCGTTGATCTCCATCGACCATATCGCTGCCCATATTTATGCTTGTAGACTTCATGCTGGCGAAGATATTTTTCCTGCCGTTGGTCTGGTTGTCAGTGGTGGGCATACGAATTTGTACGATTGCCAATCCGCTCTGGAACTGGAATTGCTCGGTTCAACCATTGACGACGCAGCTGGGGAGGCATTCGACAAGGTCGCTCAAATTCTGGGGTTATCGTATCCGGGAGGGCCAGCGATCCAGCAGGCTGCAGAGCAGGGGGATGCCCATCGATTCGCGTTTCCGCGTTCATTTATGAAAGAGGACAGGCTGGCATTCAGCTTCAGCGGCTTGAAAACGGCGGTTCTCTATCAGGTACAGGGACAACCGGGAGCCAATAAGCAACCACCAGAACTGACACCAACCCGACTGGCGGACATCGCGGCTTCGTTTCAGCAGGCCGTGGTCGACGTTCTGGTTGTCAAATGCAAACAGGCGATAGAAAAAACCGGTCGCAAAACGCTTTGCATCGGCGGGGGCGTCGCTGCGAATGCTCTTTTCCGGTCGGAACTGGAAGCGATGTGCCAGGAGGAAAAAATCAGGCTCATTATCGCCCCGATGAAATACTGCACCGATAATGCAGCGATGGGAGCAATCGCGTGGGAAAAGTTCAAGGCAAAGAATTTTGCTCCGCTCGATCTCGATCCGACTCCGGGGCTGATTCGCGCCTGATATCCTTTCCAACAGCCGGATTCAAAACGTCGGATTCGAGACACCCTCCGACACCCTCTTTTTCGATCGGCGGGAAAATCTATCATGCAACAGACCTTGTGCCTGTCCATACCTTCTGCCTATCTGGTAAAGCTCGGCCGTTAACGCTTGCGTCATCTTTGTATGCTGTGCATTTAGAACAGGGATGGTCTTGCCAATTGATTCGGGAATTATTTTCCTGGGGGGATTATTTTCCGTGGGGATCATGGGCCTGCATCACGAGGAATATGGTCGCCATCACTAAAAGTCCCTGAATGGGCCACGCGGCTCGGCGGCATTCATTTCCGCTTTCCATTGAGCGAATTTCTCCTTCATTTTTTGAAGCCGTTCTGGCTGTTCTTCAGAGAGATCGTGTTGTTCGCCAATATCGTTGGAAAGATCGAACAGGCCGCTGCCACGAGTCGATTCGACCCATTTGTAGTGGCCGATCCTGCAGGCACGGTCGGCTCTGCGTTCCCAATACATCTCGGTACGCTGCGAGTTCATTTTCCCCTGCAGCACGGGCAGCATGTTGAATCCGTCGAGAACGATATTTCCAGGCCTGTCGATTCCCGCCTCATCAAGCAGCATCGGCAGAATTTCAAGGGATGTCAAAAATGCATCCGTTTCGGTACCGGCCGGAATCTTGCGAGGATAGCGGATTATACAGGGAACACGGTTTCCCCCCTTCAAACATCATTCCTTTGTGCCCTCGCAGCGGCGAATTGTCGGAACCCGATCCTCCGCCGTTATCGGAAAAGAAAATAACAATCGTATTTTCTGAGATATTGTATCGATCGAGCAAGTCCAGCATTCGACCGATTTCTTCGTCCATACATGTCAGAGAGGCCGCGTATCGTAACCGCCGACACTCTTTGGTGGCGACGAGGGCATCTTTCCCACCGTATTTTCCTTCCCGTTCCCGCTTGACATATTCCTCTTTCCACTGGGGATACATTTTTTTGTATTTTTCAGGAGCCTGAGCCCCGCCGCTGCGTATTTTCAGATCGAGGTTCGAAGCACTGTGCGGTGCATTGAAGGGGACATACAGAAAGAACGGTTCTTCATGGTGCTGATCCAGAAAGCGAATGGCCTCTCTGGCAAACAGTGTTGTACAGTAGATTCCCCTGTCTTCAGTTGTCGGTTTGTTGTTTCGATACATCGATGGCACACCGTATCGTTCGTGAGTGTAGTAATCGATTCCGGTGTTGACAAAACCGTAGAACTCGTCGAATCCGCGTGCCAACGGCAAATATCGTTTATGGATTCCCAAGTCCCATTTCCCGAAAATCCCGCTGACATAACCAGCCTGCTTGAGGTATTTCGGAATGAGCACCTCCCTGGTGTCCATTCCGCCGACACGTTCGAAGGTGGCTTCGTATTCCTTCGGCTTGTATTGATAGCCATAATCGGGGGCTTCGTTGCGGATCATATCATAAATGCCGTTACGTTGCGGGTAGCGTCCGGTCAGGAGAGAACCGCGTGAAGGCGTACAGGCCGGCCAGGTGACATAGAAACTGGTCAACCGAATTCCTCCTGCGGCAAGACGGTCGAGATGCGGAGTTCTGATTTCGTCACTGCCAAAGCAACCCAGATCGTGATAGCCCTGATCGTCACTGACAATCAGCAGCACGTTCGGCTTGCGGAGATCTGCTAACACCCGGTTGGCAGATCCTGAACCGGGAGCGATCATGACACCGATTGCCATGATCAACAACAGGAGCGACAATAGGCGTTGTTTCAATCGCCCGTTTCGAATCGAACTGTTTGCCATGTTCGTGTTCACGATGAATCTCCCATGATTAAATCGGCGAGGTTCGGGTTTTTGCTTTCAACTGCTTTCCAGGGAGGACCAGTCGACCAATTTGATTTTTGGTCTGAGCACTTCTCGAAATCCTGTCCGTTGACTCGTTTTGTGGCCCTTGCCGCCCCGCGAAGTGACACCGTACTTGGCCTGACCGAAAGTCAACTGTTTGCCGTTGGCGTTAATCACTCTCAGGCAGTCGCTGGGACGCCCCAATAAAACGGCCCCGATGACCTGATCGTTCTTTTCCAGTTTGATTCCCTTCACGCCCCGCCCCGGATTGGTCAACAGCGGAACATCGTCCAGCGAAAAGTGAATGATACGTGCCCTTCTGGAAGCCAGGAACATCGTTTCATGCTCACCGATCAACTGTGCGAAAACCACACGATCTCCATCAGCGAGTCTGCAGTATTTGCGACCGCTTTTGGTCGAGGGTTGTCTGAAATGTGAGAAGGAAATCGAACTGACCTGGCCGAATTCCGTGGCGATCTGCAAATACGGTTCGGGAGACTCTCCTTCTGCCGGATCGTCGGGCGGGGTGAAACGTGGATCGGTGGTGATAGCTGAGACGATTTGCACGCCATCCTTCAGACGGGCGTGTTTGGATAACGGTTCGCCGTACCCGGTGGAAGCGGGAATTGATTGAACCGGCAAGGTGTAGGATGTTCCATCACTGGCAAAGAAAACAACATGGTCAAGCGTGCTGGCAGGCAATACATCGATAACGGCATCGCCTTCCCGGGTGCGCAGTTTTTCTACAGCCTGAATACGCCCGACCCGCTTAATCCAACCGTCGCGCGTTACCACCACATTCGTATTTTCTTTTACGATGTAGGCTTGTGGGTCGAACTCGGCAATTTCGTCTGACGAACCGATCCCTGTCCGTCTTCGGTTCCCAAATTCTTCTCCGATTTCCTTCAATTCAGTACTGACCAGTTTCCACAGTTTTTTCTTTGAACCGAGAAGTGTTCGCAACCGTTTCGCTTCGGCCCTTTTTTCTTTCAGTTCTTCGATGACCCGATCGATTTCCAGTTCTGAAATGCGATACAGGGCGATTTCCAGAATCGCATCGGTTTGAATCGGATCGATCGGAAACGCTTTCATCAAACGACTGGCGGCATCGGCTTTCCCCTGTGATCGGCGTATGATTCTGATGGCCTTGTCCAACCCATTAAAAATGATCTCGAATCCTTCCAGAATGTGAATGCGTTTTTCAAGTTGCGCCAACAGAAATTCAATCCGCCTGGTGACGGTGAGAAAGCGGAATTTCAGAAACTCGTTCAGTATTTCCTGCAGGCTGAGTTGAGCTGGGACCAGGTTGTCATGCTCATCCGGGATCAGACAGGTTGCGTTGTAATTGAAATTCTGCTCCAACGGCGTATGTTTGTAGAGATACGCCATGACGGTTTCCGCGTCGCTGGCCTGTTTTAATTCCAGGACGATCCGCATTCCCAGTTCTTCACTGCTTTCATCTGCGACAGAGATCAACTGGGGCAGTTTTTTCGAATCGGTGATGTCTCCCAGAATTGTCATCAACGGCCCTGTTTCCACGCCGTAGGGAACCGAGGTAATCACAATATTTCTGTTCTGTTTTTTTCTTTGCAGCTTGTCCGGTTTCCATTCCGCCCGCACCTTGATGGCTCCACGACCGTTTTCGTATGTCTTGCGGAGTTCTCGCCGGTCAGTCACAATTCGCCCCCCCAGTGGGAAGTCCGGTCCTTTGATGTACTTCATCAATTGGGCAACAGAGGCTTGCGGATTATCGATCAACATCAGGCAGGCTTTGATGACTTCCCCCAGGTTGTGTGGTGGGATATTTGTAGCCATACCGACGGCAATTCCCTGAGTTCCGTTGACCAGCAGATTCGGATAACGGGCCGGTAACACGGTTGCCTCTTTGCGAGAGCCGTCGTAAGTATCTCGCATTTCGACAGTCTGGTATCGCAACTCCGACATCAGGTGACTTGCAATAGGACTCAGGCGGGCTTCAGTGTACCGGGCGGCGGCAGCCGGGAGGCCGATAATGGAACCAAAATTCCCCTGTCCATCGACCAGTGGTTCTCTCAATGTAAAATCCTGGGCCATCCGAACCAGTGCATCGTAGACGGAACTGTCACCATGCGGATGATAGTTGCCTGTTGTATCACCGGTGATCTTGGCGCACTTTCGCGGTTTCGCATCATGCGTCAGACGCAGGTCGTTATACATGACATACAGAATGCGCCGTTGTACCGGTTTCAGTCCGTCCCGCACATCGGGCAAGGCGCGGGACTGAATGACCGAGACTGCATAATTCAAATATCGCCGTCTGGTTTCATCACTCAAAGAAACATACTGAATACGATCAGATTCCGTGATTTCGTGGTTCCGATTCTCTGAACTCTTCTTCGACTTCGCCAACCTGCAATTCTCCGTTTTGCTATGAATTTTCCAGTAAAATTAACTCGATGCCTATCGCTTTCGAGCCATTGTAACTTTTCCTCTTCGGACGATACAGGGTACAGAGAAAGTAGATAGACAGGATCGAGAAAACGGGAGCAACGCTTCTGTTCAACACCGGACATTCGCCATCGGGAACGGTAGTAGATTAAGCTTGCAAGCAGATATGGCAGACGATATAGTGACCGGGGCGTTGTATGAGCCGTAGTGACGATCTGAAATTTTGATTTCGGGTAGCATATGTGGGGTGACCGGCAAATAAGATTGATTGTCTTGCTGTCCCTGTTCTCAATAGGGATTGATGTGCCCGCTCTCCGTATCAGCAATCATGGCAACGACGATAAAACCGCTTATAGAGAACTGGGGGAGTGCGAACAGAAAGAGCACCGGGGCTCTTGCGAGCTGGAAACTGCTTTGACATCGTTCGCAACTCTCAGCCTGCCGATTTGCCGATCACCTGAAAGCGTGCAGGGGGCAAAATCTTTTGAGCCGCAACGGGCTTGCTCTTGCGCTGCCGGTTCTCGTGCTCCCCCCGTTTAGAAAACTTGCCCTCTCTCCACGCTTCTGGGCATTGCAACCGTTGGCACTGCCTGCGCAGCTCTGTTTTGTTTTCTACCCGTGCATTGCAGCTGGTACTTTTGTCCTGCCCGGTCTCAACGGAAATGTGATGCTGGTTGCAAGGCCGTTTATTGGCCTCACGGTTTCTCGGCGCGATACTACCGGGCAAACCGTCAGTCGTTTTAACGGGAATTGGGAACAATCGGAATAGCTGGAGCAGTGCAGCCTTCAAGTGAACAGAATATGATGACCGCACGGGCTGAGTGGCCCCCCCTCTTTATTTGACAACACTTTGATACAACCGGAGTAGCATGATGACAGATGTCCCCCCTAATGAATCGGAGCAGAGTGAAGTTCCACGAGGCGATTTTTCCGGCTTCAAAAAATATTTGAAGTATGACCTTGTTTCGGGACTGCTTGTTTTTCTGATCGCGTTA
>JALWSL010000163.1 GCA_027080405.1 Planctomycetaceae bacterium | reverse complement strand
CCGACTTCTGGGGAAGTTTGTCCATCAGCACCAGTCCGACGACAAAATCATCTTCCAGATAACTGCGAAAAATTTCTTCGCCAAATTCCTCTTTTAGTTCATCTGCCAACTCCCGGGCTGTCGCAGGTTTCCAGGGAACGCTGTTGTCCCGGTCAATCACTGCACCTTGCGCGACCAGTTCAATTTGACCACCGGGACGCTCGATCGCGTAGGCTCCCTGTCCGCTGGCATACAATCGCCCAACAATCTCGCGCTGTTCGCCCTTCTCGTTGATAACGATGAACCGCTCGGCCCGTGCCGAGTCTACGAGAATCGCTGATACCGATAAAAATGCCACACTGCAGATAACAGGCAGACATTTTTTCAAGTTGAATGAAGCAGATATCATCAAGTTTCTCAAAACAGGGAAATAGAGGCAAATGATTGAACACGCGTCTGAATCGTGCCCAATTTGGCAAAGCAGGGTAGTAACAGTCGCGACAGTTATAACGCACCCCAACCTCCCCACTTATTGCGTTCGAACGGGGCACACTGCTGATTATCGCATTCAATCATGCCGGGGGGCAAGAACGCTGCCGAAAAAAAATGGTTATTGGCGGAGTCTTCACAGGCCGGATGACGGACAGATTTTCCCGGATAACGGCCCCATTTTCGTCAATTGTACGGTCATCCCACGATTTTCATGTGAACCCGCAGAAGATCCACCATTTCGACCACAGCATAAAAAATCCCTCAGGAAACTTCTTGAGGGATAAGGGAAACTCGGCAGAATTTCAAGCCGTCACTCGGTTTCTTTCAATTCTTCAAGAACAAGAACGAGCCAGCCATCAACGGCGTGCAAGGACTCGATAACCACAGGAACATGTTTGTCCCCCGCCTCGTCAACGGGAAAATCGAATGATCGATCGATCTTTTTTTCTGCCAGGCGTTTCTCGAATTGTGCTCGGATTTTAGAGCCGATAATGCGATTGGAGATCGGATTCCGATCCGATGGATCCAAAGGCAATACGCGAACCTTGTCCTCTTGGGAAATGCTGAGAACAATGGACTGGTCGGAAACATCGATTTGAATCGGAACTTCAACACGACGCAATTTGATAACCTTGTTACGCCCGTTCGGTTTCAGGCCTACCCGCATGATCACCTTGATTTTTCCGCCATCGAATTGAACGTGGACAGGATCTGCATCGGAAATGATGACACGGTCCCCATTATCCTCGGCTTTATCAATCTCTCTGTCACTGTTGAATGCCCTGCGGAATTTTTCTGCAAGCTGCTCGCCGAATTCGGGGAAGCTCATTTCCGTCTTGTCGAATTGATACCCCTCGATGGCGAGAGCGTTGTTGATCCAGCTTTCATGGATGTGAAGCGTAATTCCCGTTTTGGAGTTGAAAACAGTAGCGGGACGACCAGCAGCCAATTGGCTGTCGTTCATCAATCGATAACCGGTTCGCAGTTCGTCAGTGTAAGTTCTTACGAGCTTCTGATCAGGAGCAATCTTTTCCTCATCCATGCGCTGTTCGAGTTTTTTCAGTTCCTCATTCAATTCCCCAAAGGTATTATCCACTTCACGGTTGAATTTGGGAAGAACTTTCGAGCGGACTCTCTGGGCTGCAATGGCTTCGGTTTGCGGCTTTGCATCAACCGCCTTCTGATAGGCGATTTTGTCACCAATCAATTTGGCCAGTAAACCACGACGGTTCAAATGGGCGCCCGTGATCTGGTTTTTGGGCCATACCGCCAAACTTGCCCGATAGGAGCTGAAACTTTCTCCGTCGAACAGCAGGACTTTCTTTCCAGAAAAATGATGATGCCCATACGTGTAAATGGTCGCCTGATCGGTTACCCCTCTTGTGTTTGACGTGGTGCTACCGGATACCCGGATTGCAAAGCGGGCTTTATCATCTCCGGGGAGGAAATCGATCGACACCCCCGATC
>JALWSL010000162.1 GCA_027080405.1 Planctomycetaceae bacterium | reverse complement strand
TGGACCGAGCTCAAATCGAGAAGGTCGCGCGTGGTTCGCCGGATTCCGTATTTTGTTTCACCGAATTGTCTGGCGTGGTGTTTGGTCACCACTTCCACGCACTTCGCCCCTCTGCGATGAGCCAGAATCGGGATGAAACGGTGCATTTCACCGTACAATTCCAGTTCCTGGGCGATTTCGCGACGGATCGCCTTGAGCGTACACCCAAGATCGTGGATCGGAAATCCGGTTGTTTTCGAGATAATGCGATTCGCGATTTTCGAGGGCAGTTTTCGGTTGATAAATGCATCCTGACGGTTCTTTCGCCAGCCGTGAACCAGATCGTAACCTTCCTCGATCTTTTCGACCATCATCGGGATATCGCTTGGGTCATTCTGTAAATCGCCATCCATCGTGATGATGACATCGTTACCTGCTTCATCGATACCGGCTTGCATCGCCGCGGTTTGGCCGTAGTTCCGACGGAATTCGACAACCACAACATGCGGATCTTTTTCCGTCAATTTCACCAGCGCGTCCATGCTTGTATCAGTTGAACCATCATCAACGAAGATCAGTTCGTAGTCACGATCCATCCGGGCAAAAACCGCTTCCAGTTGCTCGTGCATCAGTGGAATGCTTTCTTCCTCATTATGAATCGGAATGACAACGGAAATACTGAGTGGAGTGTTTTGACGAAGATCGTTCATGGTCGAGCCATTTCTGCTTCTGTAGTACGGATTGGTTTTTGGGGAACTGATTTTGCAACCGGAACGGTATCAGGTTGCTGATTTGAGAGTTTGCTACAGGTTTTCTACGACGGGTTGAAAGAAACAGGCTGAAAGATCAGGCGACTCGGGAAACAGGGGGAGAGAGTTCCTGTTCCCCATCCAGTTGTGACAAGCGAACAGTCAAATTTGAACAGGTCGTTCGGGATAACGCCAGTATCGAAACGGTCCAGCCCAGTGCTGCCCCTGCGAAAACATCGCTGGGGAAGTGGGCACCGCATTGCACACGACCGAAGGCAACAAAAGCGGCCAGGAAAAAGAACATTCCTTTGGCTTGTGGATGCATCGCCGACAGGCAAACTGCAAAGGCAAATGCAACGGTGGTATGTCCGGAAGGAAAACTCTGACTCGCTTCGATACCATTCAAATAGGGAAACCAGCCATGAAAAGATTGCAGTACATCAAGCGAGGCGAGATCCAGATCCCGGGGCCGCGCCCTTCCGACTGTTAATTTGATCAGATTCGCGCACAGCCCTGCGCCCAGGCTAATCACACCCGTTGACAGATAGGACTTCCAGCGTTTCCGGTCGATCTGGCTGGCTACCAGCAGAAGGAAAACAACGCCGACACCGTGGCCGAATGGTTCCGTATTCTGAACCATTTCACGAAGAAAAGAGGGTGCTCGTTCAGTTCTGAAAAAACGGGCGACCTGCACATCGATTGACAGGCACGCCGCCGCCACGATCAGCATCGCCACGGGGAAGGCAACACGAAACCAGACAGGCACCATGAATAACAGGGGGACCCGCTCCGCTCGCTTTAACGATTTCCGAGACAAAACCGACGACACTCAACCATCCCTGGCGTAACGCTCGCAACTTCTGTTTTAATCGCTCGATGATCATCCGTAATCATCGCTGCCTCTTGTAGCAAATCTCGGCTTTGTCTCGCAAGAGGAACTTTTCAATCTCCCAATTCAACCAATGCAACAACCAAACCATTGCCTGCGTTTCCCATGTTCTCCATTCTTTCAGGTCGATTGATGGAACCGTCAAACGGGCCAAACCGGGGAATGCAGGAAGGTTTCTGTTGGGTAACCCGTTTACGGGTTTTTACGGAGCGGGGGTATTGAAGCGGTTATTTCAGTTTTTCGAGGATGGCATTTGCTTTGGTTTTGATCGCCTTGGAACCTTTGGTGCTCATTAAGGCGTCAATATCCGCCTGCATTTCATC
>JALWSL010000161.1:916-1945 GCA_027080405.1 Planctomycetaceae bacterium | reverse complement strand
TCCCAGGCCTACATTCCCGTCGAACTGTTCATATGCGTTTTGATCGTTCGTGCCATTGATCGTCAGAGCCGGCACACCAACTTCGATCGCCCCGCCCGTTTTGTGGACCTCGGTGGTGAATTGATCGTTGCCAAAGTCGAATCGCATCCGCCCGGAGGAAGAACCGTTGCCTTCTCCGATAGTCAACAATCGATCTCCCATCGAATCAAATCCGGCTTCCAGTTCTGTGGGAAGGTATTCCAGATAACCCGCCGGGTTGAAATGCGGTAATCCAATCGGTGCAGTAAATCGAGAATGATGCGTCAGGGCATTCAGTGCCAGGCGAATCGTATGGATTCCGGTGCCGAGATCAGTGAACGACACATCATTGCCGTTTTGTTGCAATGTGAGACGACGTAAATCGCGGTTGTAAGTTTTGATCGTGTAGAACAGGTTAGCTGCCAGGCCGGTCGGTAGCGTGTCATCAGTTGAAACCATCAACTTCTGCCCGGCTCGAAAATCAGCCAGTTCAGCGAGCACTATTTCATCGCTGTCGATATCAACAACGAAAGTTGTGCGTTGTTTCAACCCATACAAGCATGGTACGCGACCTGTCTCAAAGATCGGTTCATCGCCAGAATTGGGAATTCGTGATTCTCCCGTATCGACCACTTTCCAGTTCAGCGGATCATCAAAGTGATTTTTGCCGGCGGAACGTTGTACTTCCAATGCGTTCCGTTCACCTCCCCGGATGTATTCAGCAACAGAGAATCGGGCATTCGTCAAATCGATACTGTTGCCCGAGAGATTCACATCTCCTTCCGATGCCGGAAAAGAACAGAGCAATCCCTCGACCAAATCGCCAATACAGGTCACCACAAACCCACCGGCGATCATTCCCGCCTGGACTGTCGCAGCGGCTGCATCGTACTGGAAAGCGGCCGTTGTGAGCACTCCGTCAGTCAAGGTGAAGGTGCCATAATGAGGGTTGTTTGTGATACGCACCAAGCTCTGGGCACCGACTGGCGGGGAACCATCCTGCAATTCCGT
>JALWSL010000161.1:0-906 GCA_027080405.1 Planctomycetaceae bacterium | reverse complement strand
TACCCCTGCTGCTCGAAGCCGGTCAGGTGAGAATCGACCGATATCATGCTCACATTGGTGCCTGCCAGGCTGCCTACAAACTCGATTTCCCAGGCACCGGCACCATAATCTGGAGCGGGACGAATCACCAAATTGCCGTTCAGGGCAGGAATTTGTTCCAACACGCCCCAAATATCCGGCCCTGGATAGAAGGCCGTCACCGTCACGCCTTCATAGGTGAGCTCGATGTACCCACCCCCCGCGAACTCGCCATCGTCAATCACCAGGCGTTGCCGTTCATTGGCCACCGCCTCATATTCGTTGACGAGTTGCCATTCAACCAGGGGCAATTCTCCGAGCAAACCAGCACCATTCACTTCAAAATTGACCGCGAACGGTGCCGTTACAGAAATATTGATGGAATTTGTGGATCCGGTCACCAAGACTTCGGTTGCCTGAGGGATGGCCTCGGCAAGAGCATCCTGAATGTACTGGGTGGTGGAAAAAGCGGGGATATTCAGCGTTTGTCCCACCAGCGAGGTGAACACCGTCAAGTCCCACGTGCCGCCCAGGATGACACCGACCAGATCCACCACCACTGTCGACTTGATGGCGGTATCCGTGTTTGCGACTACCTCTGTGGAAACGGATGCTGAGGATCCGGTACCAGCGGTTGTTGTCACAGATAGATCCGGATCGTCGGGCGTCCGCAACACGAGTCGCCGCATTTCAAAGGCAGGATCGTTGTTGGCGATTTCTTCTTCCGTGATGGATAGAGCATCTGGATACAGCGTTTGCAACGCCGGGAGGAACGAGGGAAACGGGGAGACATCCGTCTGCACCGTGACCGTCTGGTTCCCCTTGGTGAAGTAGATCGCGTTGGGGATGCCGATCTGCACATTCAGGTCGATTGTCGTCTGATTGACG
>JALWSL010000160.1 GCA_027080405.1 Planctomycetaceae bacterium | reverse complement strand
CCTGTAACTCGTGTCACGGCATGTACGATCTGCCCGCATTTGGTGGTGGACGGCTTGGGCCTGATTTGACGTTGGCTTATGAACGGCTCAAAGGTCGTAAGGCGTTGAGTGCCTGGCTGGTTTCGCCAGCGACCGAAACGATGCAGCCGATTTTCAAGGATCATCCGCTGGAAGTGGAAGAGATCAATTCGCTGGTTGCGTATTTCGAAGAAGCAGCCGGGCATACGGAAGCGAACGCCTCAGTAACCCGCATCGCGTTTTTGCTGTCCGGTCTGGTTCTGGCGACCGCGATTATCTTTCTGTTTGATGTGCTCTGGAAAGGACGTTTTCGTGCGGTACGGCGTCCGCTTGTTGAAGGGATTAGAAGAGCGATTCATCGGGGGCCTCAAACCAGAGGCTCTGCCTCTGTCGCGGCGGAAGCGGACGGCTGACAACAGTTGCCCGGTTCGTGTCTGGTCAGTCGTGTGTTGAGTCAGAAGCTGAGAAATCAATCATTGTTAGTCTGGATGAGAACGAGGTAGGGAAGAATGATGAGAGATGCCATTGCCTGGATTCGTGACGAGGTTAATCCGCAAAATCGCCAGTGGGAAGAGTTCTATCGTAACCGCTGGTCACACGACAAGGTTGTCCGCAGTACGCATGGCGTGAATTGCACGGGCGGTTGCACCTGGAACATTCATGTGAAAGATGGCGTCGTCACCTGGGAAATGCAAGGTCTCGATTATCCGCTGTTGGAAGATGGGATCCCACCTTACGAACCACGCGGTTGCCAGCGGGGGATTTCCTACAGTTGGTATCTCTACAGTCCGCTTCGCGTGAAATACCCTTACATTCGTGGGGTGTTGCTCGATTTATGGAAGCAGGCCAGAGCCGACTACAGCGACCCGGCCGATGCGTGGAAAGCGCTGGTTGAAGATCCGGAGAAGCGTCAGCGTTGGCAGAAAGCACGCGGAAAAGGGGGCTTCCGTCGAACGAATTGGGAAACAGTTCTGGAGATCATTTCGGCTTCGATGGTCGGGACGATTCAAAAACATGGGCCGGATCGTATCGCAGGGTTTTCACCCATTCCTGCGATGTCGATGATCAGTTACGCTTCCGGTGCACGGCTGATGCAGCTTGTTGGTGGAGTATCGCTTTCCTTCTACGACTGGTACTGCGATCTGCCTCCCGCTTCGCCTGAAACATGGGGCGAGCAGACCGATGTTCAGGAAAGTGCGGACTGGTATCACGCGAAGCTGATTGTTTCGATGGGCGCCAACCTCGGGATGACACGAACGCCCGATTGTCACTTCATGGCGGAAGCTCGGCATAACGGCACGAAGATGTGGGTTTTCTCACCCGATTTCAACATGGTGGCCAAATATGCGGATGAATGGGTTGGTTTGAATGCCGGTCAGGATGGTGCCTGGTGGATGGCGGTCAATCACGTGCTGTTGACCGAGTTTCATCATAAAAAGAAGACAGAATACTTTATTGACTATGTCAAAAAATATTCCGATTGTCCGTTTCTGGTGGAAATCAGCAAAGATGAAAACGGAACGGTGCGTCCCGGACAGTTGCTTCGAGCCGGGCGATTGGAGAAGTACAAAGATGTGGAGAATGGAGAATGGAAGTTCCTTATGTGGGACGAAGATGCCCACGAAGTGAAAATGCCGATGGGATCTTCAGGCGATCGTTGGGGGAAAGAGCAGGGCAAATGGAATCTGCTACTCAAGGACGGAATGGATGGTAGTGATATCAATCCGCAGCTTTCCTTCCTTGATGACTGCGACAGCGTGATTGAAGTTGAGCTGGATGATTTCGGTGCGGGCGAAGCGCTGCATCGTGGTGTGCCTGTGAAGACGATCAAAACCGCGAGCGGCGAAGAAGTGCAGGTGGCGACCGTTTACGATATTTTGATGGCGCAGTTTGGTGTCAATCGTGGTCTACCCGGGGCGTACCCGGCCGATTACAACGACGAAAACGCACCTTATACTCCTGCGTGGAGCGAGCGATACACCGGGATCGATCGTGACGTTCTCATCAAATTTGCCCGTGAATGGGGAACCACCGCAGAGCATACCAACGGGCGTTGTACCATTATCATTGGTGCGGGAATCAACCATTGGTATCACGGTAATTTAATGTATCGAGCCGGGATCAACGCATTGGTTCTTTGTGGATGCGTGGGTGTCAATGGCGGCGGCCTGGCTCATTACGTGGGACAGGAAAAGCTGGCCCCCGCGGAATCATGGGCATCGATCGCGTTGGCCAAGGACTGGTTCCCACCTTCACGGCTGCAAAATGCACCGAGTTGGCACTACGTCCATTCGGATCAGTGGCGGTACGAAAAGAACTTTACCGATTATCACACCGTGCCGAAAAACCCTGCACCGAACAGCACAGCTGATGGGCACGCGATGGATATGCAGGTGCGAGCCGTGCGACAAGGGTGGTTGCCGTTCTACCCGCAGTTCCCGGAAAACCCGTTGGAACTGGTACAACAGGCCCGCCGTGATGGAGCGACATCGGACGAGGAGGTCATCGCCTGGATTGTCGATCGCCTGAAGAAAAAGGAAATGAAGTTCTCTGTCGAGGATCCCGATGCCGAGGAGAACTGGCCACGCGTCTGGTTTATCTGGCGCGGAAATGCGGTCGCCGGTAGTGCGAAAGGGCATGAATACTTCCTGAAACATTATCTGGGCACGCATAACAACGCGGTTTGCCAGGATTTGGCAGAGGGAAACGTTCGCGAGGTTGAGTGGCACAAAAATGCTCCACAAGGCAAGATGGATCTGGTCGTCGATGTCAACTTCCGCATGGATTCCTCCGCCTTGTACTGCGATATCGTACTGCCGACGGCGACGTGGTACGAAAAAGCAGATTTGAATTCGACGGATATGCACAGTTTCATTCATCCGCTATCACAGGCGGTGCCCCCCTGCTGGGAATCAAAGTCTGACTGGGCAATCTTCAAGTCGATCGCCAAGAAGTTTTCAGAAGTGGCTGAACCTCACTTCCCGGAACCAGTTGAGGATGTGGTTGCGGCTCCGTTACCACACGATTCTCCCGCCGAAATTGCCCAGCCGAACATGGATCAATGGATTTTGGGCGAAGGCGAAGCGATCCCGGGTAAGACGATGCCTAACCTGAAAATTGTGAAACGGGATTACAAGAACGTCTACAAACAGTTTATCTCGTACGGGCCAATGGTTCGCAAGAACGGTCTCGGAGCGCATGGCACCAGTTACAGGATCGATGACGAATACGACGAATATCTGAAAACGCATCGAACCGAAACGTGGGACGGCAATACCTATCCATCGTTGGATCGCGATGTCGATGTTTGCGATGCCATCCTTCATTTTGCGACCGTAACCAACGGGGAACTGGCTTATCGTTCGTACCAGAACATGGCGAAGAAGACCGGATTGCCGTTGGAAAAACTGGGAGAAAAAAGTCGCAGTGTCCGCACCAGTTACATGGACATCCAAAGTCAACCGCGGCGGTTCATCAACAGTCCGATGTGGTCCGGTTTGATCGAAGACGGACGGACGTATTCGCCATTTACTTATAATGTGGATGCGATGGTTCCCTGGCGAACGCTGACGGGGCGACAATCGCTGTATCTGGATCATCCGATCTATATCGATTTCGGAGAGCATGTTCCGACCTACAAACCAAAACCGCTGCCCACCGAATATGCAGACCTTCAATTTTCGGAATCGAACGATGAAACCGGGCCGGCGCTCATGCTCAGTTTTCTGACGCCGCACGGCAAGTGGAGCATCCATTCCACTTACAGCGACAACCAGCGCATGACAACGCTCTCCCGTGGTTGCTATCCGTTGTGGCTCAACGATAAAGATGCCGCCTCAATGTCGATTGCAGATAATGATTGGGTCGAAGTCTTCAACGATAACGGCGTGGTGGTGACACGGGCGATCGTTTCTGCCCGCATCCCGCCTGGTATCTGCATTCAGTATCACACGACTGAGCGAACGCAGGGGATTCCGTTGTCGCCGTTGCGTAAGAACAAACGGGCGGGAACCAACAACTCTTTGACACGTACCCGATTGAAACCGAACTTCATGATTGGTGGTTACGGTCAATTCACGTACCACTTCAACTATTGGGGGCCAGTCGGCTGTAACCGGGATACGCACCTTCTGGTGCGAAAACTGCCGACCGAACCCGTGTTTTAATACGAAGAAATTGTACGACTAACAATCTTTTATCGATCTGTAAACAGGTTTTGAAAGTCTCATTTTAATTACGGCGGTCAAAACAGGCCAGCCGTGCTGGAGGTTCCAGCGAACAGGTCACATTCACTGGCGAGGTTTCAATCGCATCCTGAGGAGAAAACGAATGCAAGTTCGATCGCAAGTATCGATGGTGTTTCATCTCGATAAATGTATCGGGTGCCACACCTGTAGCATAGCCTGCAAAAACATATGGACCGACCGTAAGGGGGCGGAATATATGTGGTGGAACAATGTCGAGACGAAGCCCGGCACCGGTTTCCCCACCAAATGGGAAGATCAGGAAAAATACAAGGGCGGGTTTGAGTTGGCCGAGAACGGAAAGCTCAATATCAAATCAACAAGTAAAACGAAGATTGTGCCGAATATCTTCCATAATCCGCACATGCCGACGATGGACGATTATTACGAGCCCTGGACGTACGATTATCAAAATCTGTTCAATGCGCCGGAAGGTTCGGTACAGCCGACTGCCAAACCGATTTCAATGATCGATGGCAAAGATATCGATATCCAGGCCGGTCCGAACTGGGACGACGATTTAAGTGGTTCCCCCATTTACGCCGAAAACGACGCGAACCTGGAGGGATTGACTGAACGGCAAAGACATGAACTGAGTGCGATCGAGCGACTCGTCTTTTTCTACTTTCCCCGCATTTGCAATCACTGTTTGAACCCCTGTTGTGTGGCGTCCTGTCCTTCCGGTGCCCTCTACAAACGGGGGGAAGACGGCATCGTGCTGATTGACCAGAAACGCTGTCGAGCCTGGCGATCGTGTGTGGCGGCTTGTCCCTACAAAAAGACCTACTTCAACTGGTTCACCGGTAAAAGCGAAAAATGTATTCTCTGCTTCCCGCGACTGGAAACCGGGCAGGCCCCGGCCTGCTTCCATTCCTGCGTGGGGCGTATCCGTTATCTGGGCGTGCTTCTTTACGATGCGGATCGTTTGGAAGAGGTCGCCAAACTACCTGATGAGGAACTTGTCGAAGGACATCGCTCGATGATCCTCGATCCTTTCGATCCTCAGGTGATCGCGGAAGCGCGAAAGAATGGTATTTCAGAAGCGGTTCTGGAAGCGGCGCAGAATTCGCCGGTTTACAAGTTCGTCAAGGTCTGGAAGATTGCGCTGCCGCCGCATATTGAATATCGCACGTTGCCGATGTTGTTCTACGTTCCTCCGATGTCGCCGGTTCAGGCGAGCAAGCCGGAAGATACGATCAAGCATAACAGCGACAACCTGTTCCACGATATCAACGACTCCCGTGTTCCCATGAAGTTCCTGGCAAATCTGTTTGGGGCAGGTCATGAAGGCGGGGTTCGTTATGCACTTGCGAAGCAGAAAGCAGTTCGCTGGCACCGCCGGGCGGAAACAGTAGGTGATGTGGATCGTGAAACGGCTGATCGCATTTTACGCGAGGCAAATTGCTCCCGCGAAGAAGCGGATGCCATCTACGAATTGACAACGCTTTGCAAGTTTGAAGATCGTTTTGTCATCCCGCCAATGCACCGTGAGCAGGCGATCGAAATGATGAAAGATCCTTACGAACATAAAACAGAAGTCGGTTTCGGTTTCGTCAGTGGTCCTGCGAGGGGGTTATGATGGCTGGTCCCAAAACATTACGCGCGTTAAGCGGTTTGCTCTGTTATCCCGACGAGCACACCATCGAAGCGGCTGAGTTGCTTTACATCATTTTGCAGGGCGAATTGCCCGAAGCGGCGAAAAGTATTTCAGAGTTCGGGCATTATCTCGATACCCATGAATTGTGGCAGGTCGAAGAAGCGTTTACAGCCACGTTTGATGTCAATTCTGAATGTGCCCTGGAAATTGGCTGGCATCTGTTCGGTGAGGAATATGCCCGGGGCATGTTCCTGGTGCGAATGCGTGAGGAGATGCGTCGGTATGGTCTGGAAGAATCGGTTGAACTTCCGGATCACATCACCCATGTGCTGGCTGTGATTGCGGCGATGCCTGAGGACGAGGCAAAACATTTTGTGACCTCGTGTGTGCTGCCTGCCGTTAAAAAATTGCACGTGGCGATGGAAGGTAAGCAGAGCCCCTACCGTCATGTCGTGAAATGCCTGGCGCTGATTCTCAACCATGTTTGGGGAGAAGGCGGCTCCTTGACCGACTATTCGGAAGCGGCGCACGTCGACACCAACGGGGCGGCCAATGGCGTCGATTTACTGCACGCCTTCCCGGTTGCTGATGTCAATTTCGGCTGTGGGAGCGGCGGTTGCGGCGGTGGTTGTAGCACTCCGGAACCTGAAAACCTTGTGCAACTTTCTTCTGATACTTTCAAGACAAAGGAATAATTCACGATGGACCCGCGCGTTCTCGATCAATTCCTGTTTATCGCATTGCCGTATGTGTGCCTGTTTACGTTCTTTCTGATGACGATCTATCGCTATCGGACAGAAAAGTTTTCGTATTCAAGTTTATCGAGCCAGTTTCTCGAAAACAGACAGCACTTCTTCGCGGTCGTTCCGTTCCATTACGGAATTTTGGCGATCACCTTGGGGCATTTTATCGCGTTCCTGATTCCCAAGACAGTTCTTGCGTGGAACAGTCATCCGTTGCGTCTGTACATTCTGGAACTTTCTGCTCTGGCTTTTGGATTGCTGACGCTGATCGGCCTGATCTCCATCGTCATGAGGCGTGGATCGATTTCCAAAGTTCGTCAAGTGACAACAACGACGGATTGGATTCTGTTTGTGCTGTTGATTGTCCAGACGGCTTTAGGGATTTCGATTGCGGTGATCTATCCGTGGGGATCGTCGTGGTTTGCGACCATTCTTTCCCCGTACTTATGGTCAATCTTTTTACTCAACCCCGATATTTCCTACCTGGCGGCTTCGCCGTTGTTGGTGAAGTCCCACATTGTGCTCGCGTTTCTCATTATCGGATTTTTCCCATTCACGCGGTTGGTGCATCTGTTGGTTGTACCGAATCCGTATCTGTGGCGAAAAGTCCAGGTGGTTCGTTGGTACGGCAATAAATAGTTTTGTTGAAACAACTCCTGAGATTTAACTGGTGAAAAGAACAATGAACAGTAATGCCCCCCTGACAGGTGATCTTTCCCCCACAGAAAAAAAGATTGCATGGTGGATTCTTGGTGTCAATACATTTGCATTTACGATCTGCTTTGCTGCGTGGATGATGTACGGCGTCCTCGTCACTTTTTTGATCAGCAATGGGATTTTTGACTGGGGACCGACCGAGATTGGTTGGTTGATCGGAATCCCGGTTTTGACCGGTGCCCTTTTTCGTCTGCCCATTGGTATCGCGACCGATAAATGGGGCGGGAAAATTGTCTACGGCCTCCTGTTGCTGTTTTGTTCCATTCCCATGTTTCTGACGAGTTACTGCAACAATTATTGGGAATTCTTTGCCGCCGGGCTTGGATTCGGACTTTGCGGAACAAGTTTCGCTGTGGGAATTGCTTACACCTCGGTCTGGTTTCCGCAACATCAGCAAGGAACCGCACTGGGAATTTTTGGGGCAGGAAACGCAGGGGCCGCGTTGACCAGTTTCGGAGCCCCGACGATTCTGAATTGGCTTACCAATAATGGCACCGACATCGAAGGCTGGCGGACATTACCCAAAATATACGCGGCAGCCTTGGCAATTACCGGAGTTGTTTTCTTGTTGACGACAAAAAAACGCCTTGCTGTGGGCAGTGCCGGTAAAAATCTTATCC
>JALWSL010000159.1:7665-7949 GCA_027080405.1 Planctomycetaceae bacterium | reverse complement strand
CGACAATCAATTTTCCGACATCCTGTCCCTTCAAACTTCCCAGTTCTTCAGGCGAACCGGAGAGGTAGGCCGAGGCAGCAAAAAGTTCCTCGCCGATCAGCGTGTAATCGCAAGCCGCGACAAAAAAAGGCAACTGCGAAGGTTGAGCTGTTCCCGCCACCTGAATCGCACCGACAGAATTCCCCGTCTCGGCCAGAATGAGCGACTCGGCAAAAAATGCACCCAGATAAAAACAGGCCGCCGGTTTTTCACGCACCATCATCCCCGAAACATAGGCGACGTAA